>NZ_JBFRSN010001171.1:0-635 GCF_041473595.1 Vibrio sp. 10N.222.46.A1 | reverse complement strand
GGCTCACACAATAAAACTGCTCAAACAGATTTACATCGAGTTGATTGTGCTTAATCCAACGCTGCCACACATCAGAGCCTAGCGCATGAATGAAATTAATCCGGTGTAACGACTCTAAACCATCATCAAAGATATCGTGTTCAGCGGCATAACTCGGTGTACATACCGGAATATACTTTTCACCAAACAGACGCTGGCGATGCATATCTTTTAGATCTTCAGCACCATAGTAAATAGCGACATCGAGGTGATTTTGATGAAAGTCTTGCTCTTCTTGAGAGAAAATATTGAGGTTGAACTTTGGGTATCGCTGTTTGAAATCAGCTAGCCTTGGTAGCAACCAACTGTTAGCAAAGGCAGGACTGGTACCGATATTTATCTGACCGTACAAGTCGGTGTTGGTAATGTCTTCGATCTCACCAAAAATAGAGCTCAACGACTTGGATAACGTGCGTTGAAAGCGTTGCCCTTCTTCGGTCAATTCCAGTTTACGAGTGCCTCGCACAAACAAGTTAAATCCGAGTTCACCTTCCAACACTTTGATTCGATGGCTAACGGCTCCCTGAGTCAAATGCAACTTTTTCGCGGCTAACGTAAAGCTCATTTTCTCGGCAGCAACATTAAAAGTATGAAGA
>NZ_JBFRSN010001170.1:0-514 GCF_041473595.1 Vibrio sp. 10N.222.46.A1 | reverse complement strand
TGTCGTATTGATTAAGAATCACTCGAAGCATAGCGACTCTGTCTCTAAAGTGAGTTGCGCAACAACGTTGGGTGTCAATGGCATATATTTTATTGAGCCAATTGTTAATCCAGAGGCTCATCCAAGCAGATAAGTTACGCGAGAGTATTTAAAACATAAAATCCGATACAGCGCCGTCGATGCCATAGTCTTGATTTGATTTTGCTGGTATTTTGGTTTCTTTCAAAATGAGCTCGTCATCTTTAAGTTGTAAGTAAATATCTTCTCCAGATTTAAGCTGTAGCTTATAACCAACAATCACGGAAGAGCTCATGCCATTGACCTCAAAGTGCTGTTCATCAGCAATAAAGTTAGAAACAGTTCGTAAGTGAATTCCATCATTTAGCTGGTATGTCGTTTTATTCGGAAATGTTTCATGTCTCAGTAAATTGCAAATTGACTCAATTGATTCAGTTGTAAATGTGATCATCGTCTTGTTTCTCCTTTTTTTTCAATTGTATGGCTTATATAAAAG
>NZ_JBFRSN010001169.1:0-621 GCF_041473595.1 Vibrio sp. 10N.222.46.A1 | reverse complement strand
GGTGTCTAACAGCATTTATTTCGCAAAAGTGTTTTTTGCTTTACAAAGAGCTGGCTTGATTCCGGTATTGGCACTGCCGGCACATGGTATTGTTGAAATTCGCCATTTCATGAAAGTATCTGGCGCAAGGGCCTACTTCGGTTCTAACTTAGAAAACGATGGAAGAGCACTACACATAGCTGACTCACTGTCGGAAGAGTCCCTTTCATTTAAGCATATCTATATTGTGGGAGACTCTGGAAAGTATCCGTCTTTACCTCTGGGTAATATTGGCCAGTTCGTTCCTGAACGACCAAACCCAAATCATCCTGCTTTGTTTTTAGTTTCTGGTGGAACGACGGGACTACCTAAGCTCATTCCTAGAAGTCATAACGATTATCGTCTCAACATCCAAAGTTGTGCAGCAGCAAGTGAGTTGTCGTCCGACGAGGTATACCTCGCAGTGTTACCTGCCGCGCATAATTTTACTTTGGGTTGTCCCGGTTTATTGGGAGCGCTTGATGTTGGAGGAAGTGCCATTTTCAGTTCCAACCCCAGTCCTGATTACTGCTTTGATGTTATCGAGAAAAATAAAGTGACGGCGACAGCTTTGGTTCCCGCGCTTGCGCAGCTATGGAATGC
>NZ_JBFRSN010001168.1:0-1250 GCF_041473595.1 Vibrio sp. 10N.222.46.A1 | reverse complement strand
GCATTGCGCACACCTATATGGCAGCTGATGCACTAAATAAAACAGCCCCAAAATTCAATGTTTCAATCAAGGTTGAGACTCAAGGCGCTATGGGGATTGAAAACTTACTGACAGGCCAGGATATTACCCTCGCAGACAAAGTGTTGATCGTCTCTGATATCGACATCGAACAACCAAGTCGATTTGACCCAGCGAAAACCGTATTCATTCCAATGGAAGAGGTGTTATTGAGTGTCGATAAAGTCTTTATCAAGCATTGTCGAACTTAAACCTTTCATGAATGAATATCAGATCACCTTCTTCGTTGACGATCCTGCCGCGAACTCACACGTCGCGCAGCCGTTGACTCGTTTAGCGAAGAAGTTCAAAAGCAACATCCGCATTATCAACATCACTCAAAATCGAACCGCTGATCTCTCCAAATCTGTCGCGATGTTACAAGTGGGTTTACTCCGGGGGGATTTATGCCAGATAACCGCAGTAGGTATTGATGCTGAACTCGCATGTTTTGTAATAAAAGACGTGATTGCTGAGCATTACGACATGGTTGGCTCACAAGTGAATCATGAGTTCTCGAACGACTTAATCCAGCGTATGCCTCAGATATGCCCGCCTTGTGACATCAAGTGGCACCACGCTAAGGCGCAAACTCAACTGACAAAATTTGAGTGCTTGAAAGGGCTCGCTCACCTCGTTTATCCAGAAGATCCAGATGAGCTGATTTTGGCTTTCATTAAGCGAGAAGAACGCTCTTCAACCTGCGTGTCACCAGGTATCGCACTGCCACATGTGATGTTTGAATCTACTCAAGATCTCTCGATCGCGGTGATCGTCAGTGACAACCCGATTGACTGGGCATCTCAAATTGGCCAAGTACACGTAGCTATCGCTTTAGTACTGCCAACCAAGCCGCAACGTGAACACATTGTGGCGACGACCAACCTAACTAGAAACCTACTTCACGATCAGGTCAACGAGCGTTTGCAAAAGACTCGAAGCAGTGTCGATTTACAAGCCTTGCTGATGTATATCTCATCTCGCCTGCTGTAAGGCTACTCACTCCAAAAGACGGCTCAACAAAAAAATACGCTCCGACTTAAAAAGACGGCTTAACTAAATAGAGCCACGATATTCGGTCGGCGTTCTACCGGTGCGATTCTTAAACACGCGGCAGAAGTAGTTCACATCTTTAAAGCCACAACGTAGTGCCACTTCATTGAGTTTGAAGTTGTACTTCTTAAGCATAAACT
>NZ_JBFRSN010001167.1:0-1824 GCF_041473595.1 Vibrio sp. 10N.222.46.A1 | reverse complement strand
GGTTCCGTTGATATTAGTGACTGCATTAGCTATCCCGAACATTGCCGTTAACTTTATTCCACAAGCCGACCGACCGATCCTGTTCCTAGATTACTGGCTACCGAACGGTGCCAAGGTTGAACAAACCTCAGAAGACATGAAGCGAATCGAACAATGGTTGTTGGAACAGCCGGAAGTCGAAAGTATTTCAACCTATGTTGGCGCAGGTGCTCCTCGCTTCTCCGTGACTATAGAGCCAGAACCGTTCGATCCGGCTTACGGTCAGATTTTGATTAATGCGACTGATTTTCCGTCACTAAGCCCATTGATTGCACGCGGTGATAAATGGTTAATGGAAGAGTTTCCGAACGCAGACCCTCGCTTTAGAAGCTTAAAATTGGCGACGGCGGATAAATTCAGCGTTGAAGCTCGTTTCTCAGGCCCTGATGCCGAGGTCTTACATGGCTTATCAGAGCAAGCAAAAGCAATCTTCGCAGTACACCCAGACACCAAGTACGTTCGTGACGACTGGCGACAGAAAAGTAAAGTATTTGAGCCTGTCATCAACCAAGAAAAGATGCGCACCGCAGGTATAAACCGCGCGGATATTGCGTTCGCGATGAAGCGAGCTTCAGAAGGCATGCCCTTGGGTCGTATGAACTTAAACGATGAACTGGTCACAATTCAACTGCGAGGCACAGAGAGTTCGATTCAGTCATTGGAAACGTTACCCGTTCGATCTCTGTTGGGCATCCACAGTGTTCCACTTGGCCAAGTTGTCGATGGATTTGAATTAAGCAGTGAAGAAACCATGATTTGGCGCCGTGACCGTGTAAAAACCATCACAGCACAAGCAGGTGTCGGTCGTTACACCACACCAGCAGCGGTGAGGAACTCCGTCAAAGAGCAAATTGAAGCGATTCATTTGCCTGATGGTTATAGCCTTGAATGGGGGGGCGAATATTACGACGAGCACAAAGCCGTCAGCGATATTCTTAAACAGCTACCTAAAGCAATCTTGTTAATGATCATCATCTTGGTGGCGATGTTTAACGGATTCAAACAACCCGTGATTATCTTCACTACCCTACCGCTAGCAGCGACGGGTGCCACATTCAGCTTATTGCTATTGGATAAACCATTCGGATTTATGGCATTGATTGGCGCCGTAACCTTAACAGGTATGATCATCAAAAACGGCATTGTATTGATGGACCAAATAGAACTTGAACGTAAAAACGGGCGATCACTATCTGACGCCATCAAAGAAGCAACCGTGAACCGCACAATGGCGATTTCAATGGGGGCACTGACTACAGCACTTGGCATGATCCCGTTGTTAAGCGACCTACTGTTTGACCAGATGGCGGCAACCATTATCGGTGGCTTAGCTGCAGCAACCGTGTTGTCTCTGTTTGTGATGCCTGCGCTGTACAAGCTTTTCTATCGAACTGAAGAAAAAAAGACAGTAGCAGAAGCAATCAAAGACGCCGTGATTGTGCTTGATGCAACACCTCAGCCTTCAAACAGCGGCAATACAACTTCATTCAACAAGGAGCAATAAACATGCATCCATTAACTAAGTTTAAAGTCGCTCCTATAGCGCTCGCCTTGTTGCTGACAGGTTGCGCGGTTGGCCCAAATTACGAAGAACCGCAAACGACCATGGCAGAGACATTCTTATATAGCCAAGGTGATGTGAACCAAGACGGCGTGAGCCAAAACGAACATCACAATCATTGGTGGACACAGTTCAATGATCCAACGCTCAATCAGTTAGTGGCCGATGTTCAAAACCAGAACATCCCACTTAAACTGGCCGCCGAGCGAATCAACATGGCGAAC
>NZ_JBFRSN010001166.1:0-263 GCF_041473595.1 Vibrio sp. 10N.222.46.A1 | reverse complement strand
CAACGGAACCAAAGCGCTCAATGCTTTAAGCGGATTATCGACAGTCCAGTTGACACTCTTACGGTATAAGCTGACTTTGGTGTTATCAGCTTGCTTGGTTGGCTTGATGAAGAACCAACACATCAAGGCCGTGAAGGTCATCGCAACTAGCCAAGACAGTAACAATGACGACGCGATGATAAGGAATACCGAGCTTGCGAACTCAGCAGCATCGGTTTTTGAAAAAATTACAGGGCTCGCACCCATGATAGCGATAACTGTCG
>NZ_JBFRSN010001165.1:0-2288 GCF_041473595.1 Vibrio sp. 10N.222.46.A1 | reverse complement strand
TCGGTGTGATCACAGAGCAACTGACTCAAGATGATCTTATGCTGATTGATGAGGTTAAAGCGTTCAGTTGTCACATGAACTACGAGCATCTGAAGCAGAGCGATCTTGATACACTTGGTGAAGCAAACATTCAAACATGGTGCTACACTGTCAATGATCCGTCTCGCTTCAAATTTCGCTCAAAAGTAGATGCTGTATTTACTGATTTTCCGAATCAGTTCAATCCTATAAATTGAGCTCGTAAATACCGAAAAAATAGCCCCGATAAACTTTAAATAAACTCCCGGGATGCCTTAAAATTAATTCTCGGGAAACCATAAAATTAAGTAGCAAACACAAGTGAGTAGGAGTACATTCCGCTACTCACTTGGTTTCATCGCTCGCTCTATTTAGACAGCTTCATTGGTTACTTAATTTATGGATCTCATTTTTAGTCCAACCTTCCCAATTTTGGGTGCTATCTTCATTTTTGCCGCTATTGTTCGTGGCTTCTCAGGTTTCGGTTTTACCTTAGTGGCACTGCCATTGAGTGCGTTATTCGTGCCTGTTATCGAACTGGTTCCCGTTTTCATGCTGATCGACCTGTTAGGCAATATCCAATTGCTGCCGAAGGTTAAACATCATGTGAATTGGCGCTGGGTTTCAAAGGTATTTGTCCCTTGTTTGGCCTTCACTCCGGTCGGCCTACTTCTGCTAAAATCCGTTAGCCAAGACACGATCATCTTGATCATCAGCGCCTTCATTTTTGCATCTGCACTTATGATCTACAAAGGGTTCCAGTACAAAAGAGAGCCTAGATTTGCTCCCTATATTCTAGGTAGCCTTGCTGGGGTAATGAACGGCGCAGCTTCAATGTCAGGGCCTCCGATTGGTACACACGCGTTGGCAAGCCCAGTTGCTCCGCATATAGCCAGAGCTGGCCTGATTGCGTTCTTTGTGTTGGCAGATTCCAGTGCGTTTGTATCGGCATCTATCGCAGGATTAGTCGACCGCGAGGTGGTCTGGCTTACTTTTGCACTGTTACCAAGCAGCATGTTTGGCGGTTATGTGGGTTCTAAATTATTCGAGAGATTTGGTGGAGCGAAATTTAAGCCAGTCACCATTGCGTTGCTGATCGTAATTGCGATATTCAGTGCAGGTCGAGTCATACTGTAACTGACTTTAGCGGTTAATTTCGGAAGTTGGTTTCACGAATTGACTGCGCTAATTGCCTGCGCGAATAGATTCCGAAAGTGACTAAGAAAATGGGGTACCAATGACTACCATTCGATATGGATAGGGGTACCCATTTTTACAAGTTGGAGAAACTCATCCATATCTTGATTGGTTAATGCGATACAGCCATCCGTCCAATCAAAGCTTTGAATAAAGCTCGGTGAACGGCGCTCACCATTTTTAATTCCGTGGATCTTGATGTTCCCTCCAGGGTCGACATCATTTTCTTCAGCCCACTGCATATCCGAAGGTTGCGGGTAGCTGATATGCACCGAGCGGTGAAAATCCGATTCTTCCATCACATAATCGAGCTGGTATTCCCCTTCAGGTGTTCGGTTGTCTCCTTCAAAACGTTTATGCCCTTTCGGTTGTTTCCCTAACGCAATACGAAACTCTTGAATAACCTCGTCACCCTTAAGTAGGTACATTCTACGTTTCGATTTATCAACTTTGACTAAGGTGACCACTTGCGACAGAGAGTCTGCCTCAGAAGAGGGACCGGTTAGAGTGTAAGACTGTTGAGAAGAGCTTTGAGGGGGACGTTTAGATGAACCTTGAGACAGCTGGGCAACTTGTTCGCCAGAGTTACTGCTAAGAACATCATCCACAATAATCACATGTTTGGAATTTGAGATCACTGAAGAGGTTGAGTTAGAGGAAGACGTTGAGACACGCTGAGAGTGAGCCGGTTTCGACTCGAATACAATGGTTTCGATTGCCGTCGCGTCAGAAATTATCTTTTCAACCACAACCTTTTCAGCTTGCACACTCGAAGCTACAAACAGTAAACACAGTAATAAAGGCAAAAATAGACGCACCTTTAGTTCTCCTCAAAGCGCATGGACATGGTTCGTGATTGAGTTTCCATGCCTAACGACTCATAGAAACCCTTAGCTTGCTGATTAAACTCCATCACTTCTAACCTAAGCTCAATAGCACCGCTCGCTTGCGCCCACTGATTAAACGACTTCATCAACGCTTTGCCGACGCCTTGGCTCTGAACCTGATCGTTTACCACAATCGTATTCACTCGCGCTATTTTGTGAGACTGAATGAAGCTTACCCCTTTATTC
>NZ_JBFRSN010001164.1:0-4851 GCF_041473595.1 Vibrio sp. 10N.222.46.A1 | reverse complement strand
TGTTGTAGCTAAAATCTTCGCTTAATAGCATTTAGATTTTTGCACACTCTTCATTAGAAGAACTGCATAAGAAAAGGGAAGCTTCGGCTTCCCTTTTATTTTTCCACTTTCCACCACTTTTTTTGCTTTCCCTTAGTATAATCCCCGTTCCTTGTCGTTCTACTTTTGTTACACAACTTTTCTTCGAATGCTCTGCACAAATATATTCCGATTATTTTTCCAACACCACTTGCATACTAAAACGTGATCTGTATAATGCATCGCACTGGCTAACGCCGGTTTGTGAACCAATGAGCACTGAGGAGTAGGTCTTACCTAGTAATGTATACTCAGCTTATGTTCGCGGTTAATAAAAATAGTAAACCTTGTGTTTACTTCAAAAGTTAACTGACAATGCGTCCTAATCTTGGATGCTACGGTTTCACATAAATCAATCGGCATTCTCTCGTTCTTTCGAGCTTGAGTGGCGATATTGTTTGTGTAATTTTTAATAATTGGAGCTCTGTCTCATGCAGAACCAACGTATTCGTATCCGCCTTAAAGCGTTTGATTACAAGCTAATCGATGCTTCAACTGCGGAAATCGTTGAAACAGCAAAACGTACTGGCGCACAGGTTCGTGGTCCTATTCCACTTCCTACTCGTAAAGAGCGTTTCACTGTTCTTACCTCTCCACACGTCAACAAAGATGCACGTGATCAGTACGAAATTCGTACTCACAAGCGTTTGATCGACATCGTTGAGCCAACAGATAAAACTGTTGATGCTCTAATGCGTCTTGATCTTGCAGCTGGCGTTGATGTTCAAATCAGCCTAGGTTAAGGGAGATAAGAATAATGATTGGTCTAGTCGGACGTAAAGTGGGTATGACCCGCGTATTTACTGAAGAAGGCGTTTCTATCCCAGTAACTGTTGTTGAGGTTGAAGCGAACCGTATTTCTCAAGTTAAAACTCTTGAGACAGACGGCTACGCAGCAATCCAAGTAACTACTGGTGCTAAGAAAGCTAACCGTGTAACTAAACCTGAAGCTGGTCACTTCGCGAAAGCGGGTGTTGAAGCAGGTCGCGGTCTTTGGGAATTCCGTTTAGAAAACGGCGAAGAGTTTGAAGTTGGCGCTGAGCTAAACGTAGAACTTTTCAACGAAATTAAAAAAGTAGACGTTACTGGTACATCTAAAGGTAAAGGCTTCCAAGGCGCTATCAAGCGTTGGAACTTCTCTACTCAAGATATGACTCACGGTAACTCTTTGTCTCACCGCGCACCGGGTTCAATTGGCCAATGTCAAACTCCAGGCCGCGTGTTTAAAGGCAAGAAAATGGCAGGTCACATGGGTGCTGAGCGTGTAACGACTCAAAACCTAGAGATCGTACGTGTTGACGCTGAGCGCAATCTACTCCTTATTAAAGGTGCAGTACCAGGCTCAACAGGCGGTAACGTGATCGTAAAACCTGCTGTTAAAGCATAACGTCTAGGAGTAAGTAATGGAATTGATGGTTAAAGGTGCTGATGCACTAACTGTTTCCGAGACTACTTTCGGACGTGACTTTAACGAAGCTCTAGTACACCAAGTAGTTGTTGCGTATGCAGCAGGTGCTCGTCAAGGTACTCGTGCTCAAAAGACTCGTTCTGAAGTATCAGGCGGCGGTGCTAAGCCATGGCGCCAAAAAGGTACTGGCCGTGCACGTGCTGGTACAATTCGTAGCCCAATCTGGCGTACAGGTGGTGTTACTTTTGCTGCGAAACCACAAGATCACAGCCAAAAAGTTAACAAGAAAATGTACCGCGGTGCTATGAAAAGCATTCTTTCTGAGTTGATTCGTCAAGAGCGTCTAATCGTTGTTGATAACTTCTCTGTAGAAGCACCAAAAACAAAAGAACTTGTAGCTAAGCTTAAAGAGCTTGAGCTAAATGACGTTCTGATTGTGACTGGCGAAGTAGATGAAAATCTATTCTTAGCTGCTCGTAACCTATACAAAGTAGATGCACGTGATGTTGCTGGTGTTGATCCAGTATCACTAATCGCTTTCGACAAGGTTCTGATGACTGCTGATGCAGTTAAGCAAGTTGAGGAGATGCTAGCATGATCACTGAAGAGCGTATCTTAAAAGTTCTACGTGCTCCGCACATCTCTGAAAAAGCAACTATGGCAGCTGAGAAAGCGAACACTATCGTTTTCAAAGTAGCTAAAGATGCAACTAAGAAAGAGATCAAAGCAGCTGTAGAAAAGCTATTTGAAGTTGAAGTTAAGTCTGTAAATACTCTTGTATTAAAGGGTAAGACCAAACGTCAAGGTATGCGTGAAGGCCGTCGTTCAGACGTTAAGAAAGCCTACGTTACTTTGAAAGAAGGTCAAGATCTTGACTTCGTTGGCGGCGCGGAATAACAGGAGTAGTAAAAATGGCTATTGTTAAATGTAAGCCGACTTCCCCTGGTCGTCGTCACGTCGTTAAAGTTGTTAACGCTGACCTGCACAAGGGTAAGCCATACGCACCACTTCTAGAGAAAAACTCTAAGAACGGTGGTCGTAACAACAACGGTCGTATTACAGTACGTCACATCGGTGGTGGTCATAAACACCATTACCGTCTGGTTGACTTCAAACGTACTAAAGATGGCATCCCAGCGAAAGTTGAGCGTCTAGAATACGATCCAAACCGTAGTGCTAACATCGCTCTAGTTCTGTACGCAGACGGTGAGCGTCGTTACATCATTGCACCTAAAGGTGTTAACGCAGGCGACCAGATTCAATCTGGCGTAGATGCTGCAATCAAAGCAGGTAACACTCTGCCGATGCGCAACATCCCAGTAGGTTCTACTGTACACTGTGTTGAACTTAAGCCTGGTAAAGGTGCTCAACTAGCTCGTTCGGCTGGTGCTTATGCTCAAATCATCGCTCGCGATGGTGCATACGTAACTATCCGTCTACGTTCTGGTGAAATGCGCAAAGTTCTTTCTGAAGGTCGTGCAACGATCGGTGAAGTTGGTAACTCTGAGCATATGCTACGTGAACTTGGTAAAGCTGGTGCTTCACGCTGGCGCGGCGTACGTCCAACCGTACGTGGTGTAGTAATGAACCCGGTGGATCACCCACATGGTGGTGGTGAAGGCCGCACATCTGGTGGTCGTCACCCAGTTTCTCCTTGGGGCGTTCCTACTAAGGGCTTCAAGACTCGTAAGAACAAGCGCACTGACAAGTACATCGTACGTCGTCGCACTAAATAATTTATAAAGAGGAATCGCCATGCCACGTTCTCTCAAGAAAGGTCCTTTTATTGACCTACACTTGCTGAAGAAGGTAGAGAAAGCGGTGGAAAGCGGAGACAAAAAGCCTATTAAGACTTGGTCCCGTCGCTCAATGATCATCCCAACAATGATTGGTTTGACCATCGCTGTCCATAATGGTCGTCAGCACGTTCCAGTTTTCGTTACCGAAGAAATGATCGGTCACAAACTGGGCGAATTTGCACCAACTCGTACTTATCGCGGTCATGCTGCAGATAAGAAAGCTAAGAAGAAATAAGGAGTAGATGATGGAAGCTTTAGCTAAACATAACTTTGCTCGTATTTCTCCACAGAAAGCTCGCTTAGTTGCAGACCAAATTCGCGGTAAGTCGGTAGACCAGGCTCTAGAAATTCTAACTTTCAGCAACAAAAAAGCTGCTGTACTAGTTAAGAAAGTTCTTGAGTCAGCTATCGCTAACGCGGAACATAACGAAGGTGCAGATATCGACGATCTAAATGTCGCTAAAATCTTCGTAGATGAGGGCCCTATCATGAAGCGTATTATGCCTCGTGCTAAAGGTCGTGCGGATCGTATCTTGAAGCGTTCAAGCCACATCACTATTGTTGTAGCAGATCGCTAAAGACTAGGAGAGTAAGCAATGGGTCAGAAAGTACATCCTAATGGTATTCGTCTTGGCATCGTTAAGCCTTGGAATGCTACATGGTTTGCTAATACCAACGAATTCGCTGACAACCTAGACGGCGACTTCAAGGTACGTCAGTTCCTTACCAAGGAACTACAAAAAGCATCATTATCTCGTATCGTTATCGAGCGTCCAGCGAAGAGCATCCGTGTGACTATTCACACAGCTCGTCCTGGCGTTGTTATCGGTAAGAAAGGTGAAGACGTAGAGAAGCTACGCGCAGCTGTAGCTAAAATCGCAGGTGTACCAGCGCAAATTAACATCGCTGAAGTACGTAAGCCTGAGCTAGATGGTCAGCTTGTAGCTGATAGCATCGCGTCTCAACTAGAGCGTCGTGTTATGTTCCGTCGTGCAATGAAGCGTGCGGTACAAAATGCTATGCGTCTAGGCGCTAAAGGCATCAAAGTACAAGTAGGCGGCCGTCTTGGCGGTGCTGAAATCGCACGTTCAGAGTGGTACCGTGAAGGCCGTGTGCCTCTACACACTCTACGTGCAGACATTGATTACGCAACTTCTTCGGCTCACACCCAATACGGTGTGATCGGCATTAAAGTTTGGATCTTCAAAGGTGAGATTCTAGGCGGTATGCCAGCTGCTAACGCAGTAGAGCCAAAAGGCGATAAGCCTAAGAAGCAGCGTAAAGGCCGTAAGTAAGGAGTCGAACGATGCTACAACCAAAACGTACTAAGTTCCGCAAGGTTATGACTGGTCGTAACCGTGGTCTAGCTAAAGGTACTGAAGTAAGCTTCGGCGAATTCGGTCTTAAAGCTGTTGGCCGTGGTCGTCTGACTGCACGTCAAATCGAAGCGGCACGTCGTGCTATGACACGTCACATTAAGCGTCAAGGTCAAATCTGGATCCGTGTTTTCCCAGACAAACCGATTACTGAAAAGCCTCTTGAAGTTCGTCAAGGTAAAGGTAAAGG
>NZ_JBFRSN010001163.1:0-1505 GCF_041473595.1 Vibrio sp. 10N.222.46.A1 | reverse complement strand
GTAATCAAGACTAAGCCTGTAGTGTCGGCATCTAAGCGCCCTGCTATGTGCAGTTCTGATGCTTTGTCTATCTCGATGTAGTTAAACAATGAAGGATAAACTTCATCGATATTAGAGCAGATAGTACCCGCAGGCTTGTGCATTAGGAGGTAACGAAATTCACGCAACTTAAGCGGCGTGCCATTTAACAAGATGGTGTTGCTTTCATGAACCTGAGCTGACTCATCAGTAACTGTTTCACTGTTTACGTTCACCTCGCCATTATGGATGCGTTCAATCGCTTCAGGCTTGGTTAGGTCAGTGCTTTTACATAGGTATTTATCAAGGCGCATTAATCGTCGGCACCACATTTAGCACAAGGCTTGTAAGTTCGTTCACCTTGAGCAATCACCACATAGTCTCGAACGCACTTGTCACATAAAGCGAGCTTTGGGTAAGCCTCTTTTTGTTTCTTTGCGTTAATGTTGCCTTCGGTGGTGTATACGGTTCTCATTTTGATGCCTTTGCTTGAATAACGTGAGATGCGCAAATTGTATCACTGTTTACAGCTTTGATTGGAGTGGTGGTGCATAGATAAATTGATTTTAAGCGCCGTCATTCCATGTTCTCGCCCCGTAACGGCTTAACCATGAACAACAAAGTCAACGTGCCACGCCTATCAGTGGTAAAATGATAAAAGCTCACCAACTTATGAAGTCGATAATGAAAGATTGTAATCAATGCGGAAAATGCTGTATCAAATACGGAGATGGCGACCTTGCCGCGACTCAAGAAGAGATCGATTTGTGGGAGTTGTTCAACCCAGACATCTTTGAATATGTTCGAGGAAGCGAGATCTGGTTCGACCCTGAATCTGGTGAACGTTTAACTCGCTGCCCTTTTCTGGAGCTGGTTCCGACGAAAGATACCAAGCCTCAAGCCAAGTACACATGCAGCATTTACTTAGACCGACCAGAAGATTGCCGACACTATCCAAGCCTGATTAATGAGATGGTACGAGATGAGTGTGAAATGATTGAGGTGGTGGATTTACAAGACACGAAGAAAGCTCAAAGGAAACTCGACCTGTTGATGAAAGACAGCCGCCCTTCAAGCTATTCGTAAGCGATGATCTTTTGAAGATCAATCTTCAGCATTCGCTAATAGCAGCTAAAACCTTAAGCCAAATACTGGTTCGCTTCTAACCAATCAAGCGCAACCAGTGCTGCCAACGAACATACCGCTCTGTCGTTGCCATCAACAAACTTAAGTTCTTCGATTTCGGCATCTGGAGACAGTTCGCCAGTATAATCAGCAAGATAACAAGTCAATTGCACTGATACGCCTTCCGCTTTGCCATCAGCTTGGCCTGTAAACGTCTCGACGTATATGATGGAATCACGCACCAAATCAACTGAGATCTCTTCTCTGATTTCGCGAACCAGTGCTTGCTCATCACTTTCGCCAGCTTCACGCTTACCACCCGGCAGGTAGAACAGTTCTTTGCCTTTGGATCTCACCATCAA
>NZ_JBFRSN010001162.1:0-286 GCF_041473595.1 Vibrio sp. 10N.222.46.A1 | reverse complement strand
ACCGCATACCGTAATTCCATCCTGCAAAGAAAACATCAGGGTTGGCATTAACTAACACCTCTAAAGAAGGATATTTCGGTGCGAGTTCCGGAATGCTTCCCTGGAGGCGATTAAATTCAGGGGTCGTTTTGTAGTACCCGCTAATACCGGTCACTCCGATCATATTCTCTTCAAGCCCGAGAGAAAATGCCATCTCAGACATATTGATATCGTGAGTGATTAAGGTTTTCGGCGCTTTATCTAAGGTAAGTGTAGAGTCGCAGTTTTCTACCGTAATTTGGGCTTG
>NZ_JBFRSN010001161.1:0-324 GCF_041473595.1 Vibrio sp. 10N.222.46.A1 | reverse complement strand
CATCATCAACAAGGATAGTGTTACCTGCTGTTAGGTCCTTAGCGAAACCTAGGTAAGTTACTGCTACTACGTCTTTGTTACCAACAACTGTTGCGTCAGTTGTGAAAGTGAACTCTTGACCAGCTACTAGATCTACGTCGTTACCATCTTCAAGTTTGATAGTACGGATTTCTGGACCTTTAGTATCTAGAAGGATCGCAAGTTGCTCACCATTATTTTCCATTACTTTACGGAAGTTCGCGATACGAGTGCCGTGCTCTGCGAAATCACCGTGAGAGAAGTTAAGACGCATAACGTTCATGCCAGCATCTACTAGTTCAGTTA
>NZ_JBFRSN010001160.1:0-1439 GCF_041473595.1 Vibrio sp. 10N.222.46.A1 | reverse complement strand
TCAGCATGTCAGCCACGTCTTCAGCTGATGTTTCGCGGTGTTCACCTTGCTCTTCATCACCATCAGACACAACCACATCTTGGCCGAATCCACCAGCAATAACGCTGATGAAAGAGCGATTCATCGCCTTACACATGATGTAAGAAAGAATTGCACCTGACGAACCAACCAATGCACCGGTTACGATAAGCAGATCGTTCGCAAGCATGAAACCTGCCGCTGCTGCTGCCCAACCAGAATATGAGTTCAGCATAGAGACAACCACTGGCATATCTGCGCCACCAATCGATGCCACTAGGTGGTAACCGAATGCGAATGCGATAAGAGTCATCACCATTAGCGCGAACATGCTGCCGTCCGCTTTAACGAACATAATCATCAGTAGTGTAGAAACTACGATCGCCGCTAGGTTCCACTTATGCTTATGAGGGATGTTCAATGCAGACGAAGAGATAACGCCGCGAAGCTTACCAAACGCAACAATAGAACCCGTGAACGTCACCGCACCGATAAACACGCCAAGGAACACTTCCACTAGGTGGATCACGTGCTCTGCATGAATATCAGCAGGGTTGATAGAAACGGTAGCAGGTGGGTCAATGTAACTGTTGTAACCTACAAGTACTGCTGCCATACCTACGAAGCTGTGCAGAATTGCCACCAGCTCAGGCATTTCAGTCATTTCTACTTTTCTTGCGTAGTGGATACCAATACCACCACCGATCACCATAGCAATGATGATCCATACAATACCTGCAGAATGTGGGCCAAAGATCGTCGCGATCAACGCGATTGCCATACCCGTGATACCGTAATAGTTACCTGCACGCGCAGATTCCTGTTTCGACAACCCAGCCAAGCTCATAATAAAGAATACAGCAGCCACAATATAAGCTGCTTGTACTAATCCTTCAGACATCTGTCACTCCTTAGTCTTTACGGAACATTTCAAGCATACGTTTGGTTACGGTAAAGCCACCAAAGATGTTGATACTTGCAATTAATACGGCAATAAATGATAAGAACGTGACAACGCCACTTCCTTGTCCTATCTGTAACAGTGCACCGACTACAATGATTCCTGAAATCGCGTTAGTTACGGACATCAAAGGCGTATGCAGAGAATGGCTTACATTCCAAACGACGTAATAACCCACCACACAAGCGAGTACAAAAACGGTAAAGTGAGATAAGAACGCAGCAGGAGCAACTGAAGCTACCCAAGCAAATGCACCTACAGCAACCGCCATGCCTGCCACTTTCTTAATTGGAGAAACCAGCTCTTCAACTTTAGGCTCCGGTTTAACCGCTTTGGGCTTAGCTTGTTGTGGTTGAGCTGAAACTTGAATTGGTGGTGCAGGCCAAGTGACTTCACCCTCTTTAACCACGGTAACACCGCGTAGCACGACATCTTCAAAGTCAATATTGATGTTGCCATC
>NZ_JBFRSN010001159.1:0-2646 GCF_041473595.1 Vibrio sp. 10N.222.46.A1 | reverse complement strand
CCTTCGTATGCTTAATTGCTTCAGAATAAGCTGCGTTGGCCAACACTTGAGCCTGAGCCGCCAAATTGTCGTTCTTGAGATGTGGGTAGCCCGCTATGCTGAAGCACAACGATGCTGAAAACAGCTCTTCAGCCATTTCTTCACCCTTCTTCTCGTTCGAGCGATTTTGATGCTGCATACCCAGTTTGGTCCATTCGTATGCCCAGTTACCACTTCGGTAACCCATGACCGTATCAAGCCACTCATCGGTTGTACGAGAGTTATCTGATGACGCGATGCGAGCCAATACCGCTTCTTGCTCAATGGGGTTAACGCCTTGCCATACCCACTGAAGACGTCTTAGGTTTCGGTACCATGATGAGTTTTGCTGTTCACGCTTCTCATCCAATAACGCTTCAGAGCTTGGCATGTATTGTGTAAGCATTGAGGTCTCTTTAGCCTGCTTGTGCTTTACAAACAAGGTTTCCGAAAGGTTTGAGCTCGTTTCTTCTGATTCAGACATTGGGATACTTAATAAGAAATGGTTGTTACTAATCATATAAAAAAAAATGACCCTATAAAGGGTCATTTCTCAAAAAACTAAGTTTACGCTTATTTTGACTTGCGATTTACCGGCTCAACGTAGCTTAGGCTAGTATCCCAAGGTTGCTCAATCCATGTGTCTTGAGCGATATCAACGATGTACTCGTCTAGCAAATCAGCACCAGATGGCTTTGCACACACAGCGATCAGTTTCGCTTTCGGGTACATTTCGCGAAGCTTGCGTGCAGTGTCACCACTATCAACAAGATCTTCAACGATTAGGAAGCCTTCGCCGTCACCTTCAGGTGCTTTAACGACTGTCATATCACGTTGGTGATCGTGGTCGTAGCTAGAAATACAAATCGTATCTACGTGACGAATACCTAGCTCACGAGCCAAGATTGCACCAGGAACCAAACCACCACGGCTCACTGCCCAGATGCCTTTCCACTGCTCTGCTGGCATTTGCTTTTCAGCAAGTTGACGGCAGTAAGTCTGCATGTTGTCCCAAGTGATAACGAATTTGTTGCTCATAGTATAAAACCTAATAATTTTGTCATGTTATTAGAGGCTATTTCAAACATAGCCTCTTCAGCGATTAAGCAGAAATCTAGACGATTAAGCGAAAGTATATTTAAGAATAAAGATAGCCGACATTACCCACACAGCAGGTGAAACATCGCGACCTTTACCACTTAGCAGCTTAATTGCAGCGTAAGCGATGAAGCCTAGTGAGATACCCTCAGCGATAGAGTATGTCAACGGCATAAGCAGACATGTTACCACGACTGGGGCTGCTTCCGTAAGATCACGCCAATCAATACCAACTAGGCCAGACATCATCAAAATTGCTACATAGAACAACGCACCTGATGTTGCGTAGGCTGGAATCATACCTGCAAGCGGTGAGAAGAAAAGAGCCAGTAGGAACAAGATACCAACAACAACCGCTGTTAGACCGGTACGGCCGCCTTCAGCGACACCCGCAACACTCTCAACGTAAGAGGTTGTATTTGATGTACCTAGCAGTGCACCAATTGATGTTGCTGTTGAGTCAGCAAGCAGTGCCTTGTTCAGACGAGGCAGTTTACCGTCTTCTTTGATTAGGTTTGCTTTCGTTGCAACACCAACCAGAGTGCCCGCTGTATCGAATAAATCGACGAACAAGAAAGCGAATACTACTGAAATCATACCGATTTCAAATACAGCAGAGAAATCAAGCTGCATGAATGTTGGTGCAAGACTTGGTGGCGTCGACATGATGCCGCCGTATTGAACGTCACCAATAGCAATACCGACAGCTGTGATAGCTAGAATCGCAATCATTACTGCGCCTTTCACGCCACGGTGAACAAGAGCAATCGTAAGGAAGAAACCAAGCGCACCTAGGATAGGAGCAATCGCGGTAATGTCACCCAGTGAAACTTTCGTTGCAGGGTTAGAAACAACGATGCCAGCATTGCTAAGAGCAATAAACGCTAGGAAAAGACCGATACCTGCAGAGATACCAACACGCAGAGACATTGGGATCGAGTTGATAATCCATTCACGGATCTTAAAGATGCTTAAGAAGATGAAGATCACGCCCGATACGAAAACCGCTGCCAGAGCAACTTGCCACGTATAACCCATCCCCATTACAACAGCGTAGGTAAAGAATGCATTCAAACCCATGCCTGGAGCTTGAGCAATTGGGTAGTTAGCAACAAAGCCCATGATGAAACAGCCAATAGCAGCTGCTAAACAGGTTGCTACAAATACAGCGCCATGGTCCATACCAGCATCAGCTAGAATCATTGGGTTTACAAAAATGATGTAAGCCATTGTTAGGAAGGTTGTTAGACCTGCGATGATTTCAGTGCGCACATTGGTGCCATTTTCACTGAGTTTGAATAGCTTTTCGAACATTATCGAATCCTATAAGGGTAAAAGTAAACGGTTGCGTAATCGATTGGCTGTGGATTATAAAGTTATCAAATAACAAATTCCAGATAGAATTAAGGCTCTAATCGATCTTTATCAGAATGCCGTATGAAACAGAGCGATTAAAAATAAAAGCATGAATGGGAAATTATTATTAAAAACAAGCAATTAAAATAAAAATGCTCAATATGATTAGTTGGT
>NZ_JBFRSN010001158.1:0-2010 GCF_041473595.1 Vibrio sp. 10N.222.46.A1 | reverse complement strand
GCCGGTACCCACCCAGATAAACAGCAAAATCAGGAACAGACTTTCAGCCGAAATATACGAACCCTCAAACTCAATACTTCGAATAATTATCCGATGGTGACCTAATTTAGCACCAGAAGCAGTAGCAAACTCAACCATGTTCACATTTGAAAACTCGGGGGCTGAATGCTCTAACGCAACCTCGTTATCCGCTAACCACCACGTCATGACTTGCAAGTTTTTGATCGGGATCTCGATCACGCCACCATCGATTCCTGGAGAGAACTCCATCCCATTGTACTTATGTGTGTACTCATCATCGGGAACCGAATAAGCAGGATTGTAATTACGTAGGTACGTTCTCAGACGACCACTAGAATCAGCCTTCGCATGGTAATCAATATTGACTCTAAAGGTGTGGTACTGCGAAAGGTCAAGGCCAGTGGTTATGTCTGGGCTAATACGAATCGATAGCCCACAATAAGGCCAAGGATATTCGGATTTTTTAAGCTCACAATCGAGAATATACTGCCCATTTTCATAGGACAATTGGGAGGTACTGACTCCTCTATCAACTTGATCGCTGGTCGCGATAAATTCATATTGTTCAGGAGTAATTGTTGTTATCACACGATTTCCACTTACCTGGTAATACTGCACAATGGCAAGTGTTGCGATAACTAGAAAGATAACAATTTTATGAATCCACTTCACATCTAAGCTTCCGGCTTTTGGTCCCTATAGTTGGGATTTGACGATATAAACAAGCAAAATTAATCATTAGATTGCATACTAACAATTGACTTAAAAACGTTATATCACACCTTAACAAAATGTCATACTATAATTTAGATGGCGGATTTCCACTCAATTATTCACTGCAATAATCAAGTAATATTGCGTATAAATAGAGGCTCTATTTGTTATACTCATCGCATAATCATCGTTAACCGTAGCGACTGCTTACAAGGCGTTCGAGTCGACGAAATAATAATCAAAATACAACGAGTAATGTCATGTCTTTATTAGCAAAAGGAACACTCAAGAAAATGAGTGCTTCCCTTGATGGTACGGTTACCTACCGTTTACCTGTAGGGGAAGAGTTTGTAGAGCTAAACCCTCTGATTGGAAAAACCATCAACCTTACCCACACTGGTAATATTTTTTGTTGTTCGTGTGGTAAGAAAACTAAGAAAAGCTACTCTCAAGGTCACTGCTTTGTGTGCATGAAAAAGCTAGCGAGCTGCGATATGTGCATAATGAAGCCGGAGACTTGCCACTACGATCAAGGCACTTGTCGTGAACCTCAATGGGGTGTAGAAAATTGCTTCGTCGATCACTTCGTTTACCTGTCGAACACATCAAGCCTTAAGGTTGGAATCACTCGCCATACACAAATCCCTACCCGTTGGATTGATCAAGGAGCCACTCAAGGCCTACCTATTTTGAAGGTAAAAACACGTCAGATCTCTGGCCTTATTGAAGTCGAATTAGCAAAACACATCGCCGATAAAACCAACTGGCGCACGCTGCTAAAAGGCGACGGTGACGATATGGAGTTGGTTGAAAAAGCCAAAGAACTATTGCCACTTGTAGAAGATAAGATTCAAGAGATCAGAGCGAAGTTTGGTGATGATGCTATCGAGGTGCTCAGTGAGAGCATTACTTCATTGAGCTACCCAGTTGAACAGCACCCTGTGAAAATTGTATCGCACAACTTTGATAAGAACCCTGAAGTGACGGGCGTACTTCAAGGCATTAAAGGTCAATACCTTATCCTAGATACTGGCGTGATTAACATCCGTAAATTTGGTTCTTACGAAGTGGAAGTGTCTGCCTAATTTATAGAACTTAAACGTTTCTTATAGTTAGAAGCGTTTCTTATAGTGAGAAGCGTTCAGTTAATAGCCAAAAACTAAAATGCCCTCAAGTGATGACTTGAGGGCATTTTTTGTTGTCGATTCTATTCGCTTTCGATGACGGTTTTAGGCGTTAAAGCGCGACTACATCTCCGTCTACACAATTCTTGCC
>NZ_JBFRSN010001157.1:0-1685 GCF_041473595.1 Vibrio sp. 10N.222.46.A1 | reverse complement strand
AGCGCGTATTCTGAGTGGAATCCTATTGGGATGAAATTGCGAGTGACACACGCAGTTGGAAATCGTTTATATGCGTTGAATGACAAGCCGGCTATCGAGGTGTTCAAACATTACCTTGCTGATGGTAAAGATCTCCCTTTTAGTCAGTTGATGAGCTTCCCCCTGTATCGAGAGCTCGGCAGAAAGAAGTGCATCTCGACGCCTCTACGTATTAATGATGATGGTAGTATTGAGTTTGATAGCCCTTGGCATGTCGGCGAAGAGGCCCAGTTTTGTTATAATCATCCTTCTTTGACCGCAGAAAAAGTGCGTCACGGCGCTGAGATGCTTGCCGTGCATCAGCCTGAATCTGTGATCATCTATAACTGTGTATCTCGACTAGAATTTATCGACAGTAAACTTGAGCTCAAACCATTTGAAGGGATAGTAAACGCGTGTGGTGCATACTGCATGGGCGAACTATATCGCAACGACGATCGCCAAGAGATACTGCATCACAGCCTTACCTATATTGCGATGAGAGAGTCGGACGAGATTAATGAGTTTCGTTGCGAAGATTTTAAGCGAGACTCAACGGTATCGCCACTACTCAACTTAGTCAGAAATGCGGTCGCAGATCTTGACAGTATGAATACTCAGATGGAGAACAAACTCCATCAACAAGCACGTCGCTTAACTGAAAGCTACCGTATTGACTCTCGCACTGGGCTACCTAACCGTATTGTATTAAAAGAACGCCTCAATACGATTTTATTCAATGAACATCTGTTGACGCTGAAGCTGACTAATTTTCATCAAGTTAACGAAAAATACGGTTATCAAGTGGGTGACCAATTACTGCTTGATCTGTCGAATCATTTTGTCAACCGATTGCACCTTAGTGTGGCTACGGAATCCAAGGTAAAGGTTGAACTGTTCAGTATTGGTGTCGGTGAGTGGGCAATTATCTTTAACGCGAGTGTCGATAGCGTGAAGATAGAGCAACGTTTCGTCGAGTTTGCTGATGGTATTGAGCATATTAATTTTGAGCCATATGGATTAACCGACATAGACTACCTTTCGGTTTCTCTGTGTGGTGGTTTCGCTAGTCGCTGTGATTTCTTAGCTGATAGCGGTGATGAGATCTTGTTGAAAGCGATTGAAGCTCGACGCTACGGGGTGCGGAACAATACTCACATCACTAATGCCAAAAACATTCAGGTGAGTGAGGAAGATCGTAAAGAACAACTAGGCTGGCTGAGCTGTGTAAGCCGCGCAATCTTAGATCAGAACATTATCACCTACTCACAGCCGATTGTGGCGTCTGGTACTCACGAAATGATTGGCCAAGAGTGTTTGGTCAGAATCATGGAGTCGGACGGTACCATTGTACTCCCTGGTAAGTTCTTACCCATTATTGCTGACACGCATCTCTATACTCGCCTTAGCCGGCACATGATTCGAAACACCATTGGCTACATGGCAAATAAGCAGAGTTCTTTTTCAATCAACCTATCCCCACAAGACTTACTGAGCGATAAGACGCTTGAGGTTCTCGAGTCAGCGATTAGTGGTATGAACGACCCTACTCGACTTGGTCTAGAGGTTCTCGAGTCTGAACAGATCAAAGATTATGGCCGCATGATAGAAGTGTGTGATCACTTCCGTGCTCTTGGGGCGAGAATCATTGTTGATGACTTTGGTTC
>NZ_JBFRSN010001156.1:0-880 GCF_041473595.1 Vibrio sp. 10N.222.46.A1 | reverse complement strand
GCGGCGAAGCCTCCCTTGCGTGAGGGTTCTCAAATGGGACGGTTTAAAGGAAGTCGCGACAACAAGCCAAAAGGACAGCCTAAGCCAATATCTCAACCCAAAGTACGTCGCCCAGGTAGAAATGTCCCTTCCCCACCAAGAGAGCGCCCTGCTGGTTAGTCGACTTGCGCCACTCGATAACCTTGGCTACTTAGGACAAGAGCGAACAGGGCGTTGCTCGTCTAAAAACACGAACCGCTTGAATACCGCAAACTGTTGGAATATCGAAACAAAATTCAGACAGATTGATGATCTGATGAGTATTTGAGCCGTCACGCATCTGCCGACTTTAGTCGTCATACAGACAAGAGAGTAAAGCCTTAGCCGACGTGCGATGCTCAGAGGTTGTTCCTATCGTCCTTTCTGCTTTCTTTGCGTAGCCGTAGTCTTCTCGCATCTGTTTAATGGTGGTAGTCAGGTCACACACTGATACTCACCCCCTTGCCTCGGTTGCCTTGCTCTAGTATTAAGGCGTTGGTATACCCAAACTCATTCACCAAAATTTCATGAACCTTGACGGCCTTACGGTGGAATCAAAGTCGGTCGAATTCACCCAAATCACGTGCATGGATATGTCAGCGGATACTGTAGAACGCACTTTCATGTGACCCCCTAAGCGCCAAAACGCACATCAAAACAAAACCCTGAGCACTTAAACGTCCCCTCTCCCGTTGTCACAAATCGCAACGCGGGAAACACAGAACCGTAAGTGGTGTAAAGAATGATGTGATCCACTCGCTCGTGAAGAAACCATTCACCAAAGCCAGCACCATTTAATTCGATGAAAAAGTCACGGATTTCATGGAAAGCAAAACGACGCGATCCCAATAGCGGAAACTGC
>NZ_JBFRSN010001155.1:0-721 GCF_041473595.1 Vibrio sp. 10N.222.46.A1 | reverse complement strand
CTAATGACGAGTTATAGCGACAAATTCGATCATATTAGGGCTATGTTGCACAGCTGTACTCGCTAATCGTTTGAGTCGTTATAACTTCATTCAAATGAGTTTTACGGCCATCTATCGGACTGTGCTTATTGCTTATAGGCCATAGATTGCTGCTTATGGGTCATAGATTGTTGCTTTAGGATACAGCGACTTTCAGATGAACAAAAAAAAGGAGCTCTAATGAGCTCCTTATTTAGTTACGACTTAATGCTTTTGCTTAGAAAATACTTAAAAAGTGTTTCCTATAGATGCTCTAGAATACCGAGACAGCTCTGTTTCGCATCACCAAACAACATCTGCGTATTCTCTTTGAAGAACAGTGGGTTTTGCACACCTGCGTAACCTGTGTTCATCGAACGTTTGAATACGATAACGTTCTGAGCATTCCAAACTTCAAGTACTGGCATGCCAGCGATTGGGCTGTTTGGATCTTCAAGTGCTGCTGGGTTCACAGTGTCGTTTGCACCGATAACCAAAACAGTATCGGTCTCATTGAAGTCATCGTTGAGTTCATCCATTTCAAGAACGATATCGTAAGGTACTTTTGCTTCAGCAAGTAACACATTCATGTGACCCGGTAACCTACCAGCAACTGGGTGGATACCAAATCGAACATTGATGCCCTGCGCTCGTAGCTTCTCAGTGATTTCATGCACTGGATATTGAGCTTGAGCTACTGCCA
>NZ_JBFRSN010001154.1:0-878 GCF_041473595.1 Vibrio sp. 10N.222.46.A1 | reverse complement strand
ACGTGTAGGTACAACAGCTCAATACATTGTTGAATGAGTTCAATGTCTTGTTCGATTTTTGCATCATTAAGATCGCGATAAGCAATGCTTAGATCCCAACTCGGTGTTGTCATGACTAAATTCCTTTCACGTAGGTAGTAATACCAATCTGGTATAGCGGCTGTAAACGCCGCTTTATACTTCTATTTCTGGTTCTATTTCTATTTCTATTTCTGTTTCTGTTTCTGTTTCAATTTACAGGTCCAATAGATTGTTAACTCTTAAACTGTGTTTTTTGAACACTCAGAGAACAGCCAACCCTATCGACTTTACACTGATAAAACTCTGTGCGAACTGAGTGATTTGAATATGAGTTATCGACGCGTTTTCTATCGATAGCTTCGAGTACAAACTCGGATTTTTCCAATCAATATCAAGACAATGCGCTAGCAGTATGCGAATCACACCACCATGGGTAACCAACAATATATTGTCACTTGGATCATTCAAAAGTTGCGACCAAGCTTGAGTTACTCTGTCGTGGAAGCTCTGTAAACTTTCTGCACCAGTCAGTTGATGATTAGCAGGATCTTGCCAAAAGGTTTCTAGCATTCCCCACTTGTCTTCAAGCTCATCAAATGGGACACCATCAACGTCACCGAAGTTCATTTCCTGAAAGTCTGGTGCTACAGATAAAGTCACAGACATACGCTGTGCGTATCTGTTTGCGAGGTCGCTGCATCGCCTTAATGGTGAGGTAACCACGCAATCAAAGGCAATATCTTGTTTTATCAGCGCCCCACATATCCGATCTTGAAGATCAGGATTAACCAACACATCAGATAAACCATTAAGTGCCGCTTCGCCTTCGACTTTGCCATGTCTTAGTAGATAGATGC
>NZ_JBFRSN010001153.1:0-2484 GCF_041473595.1 Vibrio sp. 10N.222.46.A1 | reverse complement strand
AGGTTCTGCATAATCATGAAGAAGATAGTGATTGATAGCAAAATCACCAAGGGCTTTCCGCCTTTGAACAGGTCTTTCAAACTTGAGTTAATCCCAATCGTGGTAAAGAAGTAGACCAATAATACATCGCGGGCAAATAGATCAAATTGCACTTCGATTGAGGTCGTCGCGTATAAAACCGCGAACAGAAGCGATGCCAAAATCCCACCAGAGACAGGTTCAGGGATACTGAACTCTTTCAAAAAACCGATGACTTGATTCAGCCTTCGTCCGACAAATAGAACCACGATCCCCATGGTCACTGCAAAGAATGACCCGAGATGTAAGATGTTGTTTTCAAATTCCATAGTGATCCTTGTAAAGGTGAAGTTATGACGTAACTTTAGTTGCCAAATTGCGCTTTAATAAGCAACTAGATTAGCATTATTTGTTGCGTTCAAATGATAAGAAGTTTCGGAATTCCGGATCGGCAACAAGTTGTTTGTTACCTTCTTCAATCAATAGATCGACGTTTTCTTTGTCTATCATAAAGTCCGTCGGAATTTGATTGAGCAAATATCGCTTTGCGCTGTTGTCTGATTTATTCAAGCTGATCTCAATGAAGTAGGGTGAAACCTTACGACCTTGATGAGAGGCCAGTTCTTGCCAAGATTGCAACTCGTCAACGATCAAATCTTTTGTTGTATCGTTGTAGCGATGCAACTGTATATCGGTGATGACATCCACCGTTTGTTTCATGGAAGGTGCTTCAATCGACTCTCCAATGCCAGATTCTGGCGTCGTCGATGCATCAACCGAAATGATGACAATAGGGCGCGCGTGTTGGTTGTCGTACAAGTTTTTCAACTCTTCGTTGTCGTTGTAACGCAAGTATTCAGACATCTCATATACCGATAGCAAACCGAGGTTGTCAGTAATTCCGCCATCCACAAGGTGGAGATAACTCACATCATCCTTATTGCTATATGACTTTAACGACTTGATCAGATTTCGGTTGCGGTAACTTGTGGCCTCAAACGAGGGTTGTAAATGCTCTGATTTATCACAGTCATTTTTGTTTTCTAGTACCACAGGTGTGAAAACGAAAGGCACAGCAGAAGAAGCCGTCACCGAACTGGACACTGAATAGCTGTTCAGGTCTGAACATATGAGGTCAAAATACTCTTGTGTGAATGAAAAACGCGAACCCGTTGAAATGTCGGTCGCGTTAATGACAATGTAGGGTGCATCTTCTCGGTGCATGTCGGCAAATGTACTTTCACCGAAGATGTTGGCTTTGTAATAGTCGGTGGCTTTGTCTGTTCTGGTGGCGTACGAGAACCAATAAGTCGGAGATAAAAGGATGGAGAACAGATCTTTTGAGACTTCGTGATAAAGGAACGTTTCTTCGTAATCTTCGAATATCTGGTCACCATACAAACCATAATACGCGGCGGTAAAGCTGCCACCGGATACCGAACTGATCATATCAACTTCTTCTAACAGATTGACCGTTTCACCATTTACTTGGATGTTGGTGTCGCGCAATGCTTGCAACACACCATATGAGAGCGCAGCCGCTCGTGTGCCGCCACCAGAAAAAGAGAGGATCAACGTAACTTTGCTATTGGGTTTATTGAAGCTTTTCGCCGTGTAGGTTTGATTCTGCTGCGCAGCAGATGGGCTTGTGTTGGTTACTTTGTTTTTCGCGCTACAGCCTGAAAGGGCAAGCGAGAAGGCCACTAACAGTGAAACTTTCGCGAACCCTTTAAAATCGGGGTTAGGTGTGTTGAATGTGTTTACTTTGTTTTTTGGCATAGCGCATTTCAAACTAACGTTGTGATTGAGTGAAATGCGATTTTCGTTGATATCTAATATGCCATCAATAGCATCGCTTGCGATTCAGTGTCACGATTTTCATAACAATAGAGAGCTGTCTATGCTTATTTAGAACTGTTTTCAGTCATCTTCGGCAATCTTCAGCAATATGGAGTTATCTCCAGCAATTCATAGCGACTTAATGCTACCCAAAAACACAATCTTGCTTGGTTTCATTCCACAAAGGGTATTGCTTCATGACTTGGGTGTAGAGCTTACTGTCGAGGTGCGCTCTTAACCAACGTCCTACGTTCTGATATTCAGATTGCACAAACCACTTCTTCTCGACTCTTACGAACTGGCTAACAAACGGCATCACAGCAAAGTCGGCGAGGCTTGGCTTTTCTCCAAAGAAATAAGGCTGATTGGTGAGTAATGCCTCTAACTTGCTGATGAATCCTTCACAGGCTTGTCTGCGTTGTTCACTATCGATGTTTCGGTAACGCACTGAAGCGCGGTATTTCTCTAAGTGACCAATGAATTCTTCATCGTTGGTTTTGATGAGTTGTTGGACTTGCTCGCTAAGTATTGGATTGCTTAAGCGCAGAAGATCTTGAGGATCGTTTTGTTGAAGCGCCCAGTTCATCACATCTAAGCTCTGTTCTATGATTTGACCATCAGGCAATA
>NZ_JBFRSN010001152.1:0-717 GCF_041473595.1 Vibrio sp. 10N.222.46.A1 | reverse complement strand
GAATTACTTTGTTGATAAAAAGGGGATTATTCGAGCGTATGACTCCCCCGAATTAGCTAAGAAAGGGTTAACACCTATATCTGAATCAGACGCGCTTGAAATGGCCGAGCAAAGAGATGAGTTAGCAGAGGCACAACAATGGGCTATCGATGAGTTAAATTGGTGTGACATTCAGAGAGCCTACCACCAAACGGGAGACCTCAAGCGAGCGGTAGCCACTTTGGATGAAATAAATCAGTACGCTATTTTATGTCGAGACTTTGTTTCTCACTCTGATTCCGGTGACTTACACATGGCAGATAAAAAGCCAATACGCCCAGAGTAAGCGCTTTTCGAAGGGAGAAGCACTATGTGGAAACAATCCCCGCTCAGCTGGCCTAGCTGCTCGCAATCAATTCAAACCGAGTCTGAGCAGGTGATAAACCAAATCGGTGCCACGATGAATGATGCGGTTAGCCGATTGACCAGCCTTGAGAGTGACATTCGTTATGGGCGTCACTCTTTAAGCGAAGAAGCGAGTGCTTTGCTTAGGCTACGCGATGAACTTGATTCTCTGTTGAAAACTGGAACCGTATTAACTGCGACGCCTTACCAGTTTCAAGTGGGGACTAAGTTGGACTCAGGTAGTTACTTAAATCCACAGTCTGCAGTTAAAGTGTTATCTGGCAAACTTCGTGACCATGCAGATAAGCACCGACCAACTGGCAATCTTCATTG
>NZ_JBFRSN010001151.1:0-404 GCF_041473595.1 Vibrio sp. 10N.222.46.A1 | reverse complement strand
AATGCTTGAACAAGACACGTTGTTGAGTCTTGACCACCACTGAATACTACAACTGCTTTTTTCATCTTAAATCCTTACGAGAACCTTCTACTAGCGACTTATCTTGTCCAGTAAAAATACAACCTATGCGATGCTCAAATATTTGTGAGTTTGTATTGATAAGCGCCAATTGCGCTCAATGCAGGTATCAATACAAAGCTGAGTTGCGCGTTCTTTTTGGCTAATCGGCTGAAGCGCAATAACTGTATTTTCAGGGACATCGGCTCTAGCAATAAGAGCATCTAGTTGCTCGATGTCTTTACCTGTACCAACAGGATGTTTGATTTCATTCGCACGAACGAGTGCGCTATCAAGAATATCCAACTTGGCTTTCATTGCGACTTTTGGTGACACCGTAACCCAAG
>NZ_JBFRSN010001150.1:0-479 GCF_041473595.1 Vibrio sp. 10N.222.46.A1 | reverse complement strand
TTACCGTGTTTTGCCTTTAACAGGGGAAGCATGGTATTGCGTGAAAAGTTAACGTAGTGGTCCATCGCTTTGCTCATTGCTGCGACTTCATCTTGCATACCTGGCACTGTGTCTAATGAGCTCAGTAGGCGTGAGTTTTGATCGCGTTTTTGATTAAGCGTTTCAACGAGTGTGTTTACATCATCAGGGTTGAACAAGCTATAGATTGCTTTGATGCGCATGCCGTAACTATTGTCGACGATTTCGCTGAGTTCTTCTTTATGTAGAATGAGTTGATCTGTTGCTGTTGATACATCTTTAAATGCGTTTTCCAGCTTGTCACCACCGATGATGACACCCGTCAAAAGTAATACGACGGAAAAGAGTACTGGAATAAGAATTTGTATTTTAATTGATAAGCCACTGAGAAGTTGGCGCATGAATTGTCCCTCTATAAATAAGTAAATGAGCCGATGCAATTGCTTTTATTATAATTATCC
>NZ_JBFRSN010001149.1:0-6257 GCF_041473595.1 Vibrio sp. 10N.222.46.A1 | reverse complement strand
GTTGATGCATTAAGCTACCGTGCGCACGCAAAAAACCATTACTTCGATTTCCAAATGGGCAGCCTGAACGACATCGATCGTGAGCGTAAAGTGATTGCACTAAGCGAGCTTACAGACGAGCACGGTGAACTGCTGATGCCAAGCCGTGAACTTGAATACGATATTCTTGTGATGGCGCTAGGCTCAACGTCAAACGACTTCAACACTCCAGGCGTTCGTGACAACTGTATTTTCCTTGATAGCCCAGAGCAAGCACACCGTTTCCGTACAGAAATGAACAACCAGTTCTTAAAGCTTCACGCTAAGAACGGTCAAGGCACGGTAGACATCGCGATTGTTGGTGCTGGTGCAACAGGTGTTGAGCTTTCTGCAGAGCTACACAACGCAGTTAAAGAGCTTCGTACTTACGGCTTCGGCGACCTAGATTCAAGCAAGCTGAACGTAAACCTAGTTGAAGCGGGTGAGCGTATTCTTCCAGCTCTACCTCCTCGTATTTCAAGTGCAGCACACTCTGAGCTAACCAAGCTTGGTGTGAACGTTCGTACGAATACGATGGTGACTCAGGCGGATTCTGACGGCCTAACAACCAAAGATGGCGACAAGATCCCAGCTCAAATCATGGTATGGGCAGCAGGTATCAAAGCACCAGATTTCATGAAAGATATCGGTGGTCTTGAGACCAACCGTATCAACCAGTTGGTTGTGAAGAACACGCTGCAAACAACTTTGGATGACAACATCTTTGCTATCGGTGACTTGGCGCAATGTACACAAGCAGATGGTTCATTCGTTCCGCCACGTGCACAAGCGGCTCACCAAATGGCAAGCTGTGCATTTAGCAACATCATTGCTAAGTTGAACGGTCGTGACCTGAAAGATTACATCTACAAAGATAAAGGCTCGCTAGTTTCACTAAGCCGTTTCTCTACGGTAGGTAGCTTGATGGGTAACCTGACGAAAGGTTCGATGATGGTTGAAGGTCGTATTGCTCGTGTGGTGTACATCTCTTTGTACCGCATGCACCAGATGGCGCTTCACGGCTTAATCAAAACATCACTGATGATGCTGGTTGGTCGTATTAACCGTGTACTTCGTCCAAACCTAAAGCTTCACTAATCAGGTAAGCCTTTAAGGTCATTACGCTGATAATAAAAAAAGAGCTCTTTGGAGCTCTTTTTTGATCGTGTCGCTTACGTGCTATCGCAGGTGTTGAACTCATTTCTGCTGTTAAGACGTTGGAGGCAGCACAGAATAAACCACGCCATCTTTGGGCTTACCGTTAAACAGAAATCGATTCTTGGCAATGGTTTCTCGCTCAGCGCCACACTTCTCTATCAACTTTTGGCTGGGTAGGTTCTCGGTATCGCAGACAATCTCCAAACGCGTTAACTTGAGTTGCGCGAAACAAAATTCAAATAGGGCGAGCATCGCTTCTTTGGCGATCCCTCTCCTTTGAAAGTCATCACCCACCCAATAACCTAAACTCGCCATATTAAAGGTGTGGTAAAGCTCATTAATCGCAACCATACCGACTAACTTATCGCTTTTTCGTTCAAAGATGCCAAAGCCAAACGCATCGGCTTTCACCCAGTTTAAGCGAGTCGCCAGAATAAACTTCTCGGCTTCGACGATAGAAAACTCGCTATGACACCAGTCGACCCATGGCAACAAGCTAGGGGAGGACTTAACCAGTTGAGAAAATTCTTGAGCATCTGAGGCCTCAATGATTTTAAGGCTAAGATTTTGTGTGTTGATCTGAAATTCAGGGCTCATAAGACGTACCAAGTAACGTGTAAGTACTGAACAAAGAGAGTCAGTACAGAATAAAGATAGATAGCACTTAATAAAACGCCCTCACTAGGAGGGCGGATTGAATTATTTATATAATTATAGCCGAATCGGCAAGTAACTTACTGCGCTACACGTCTAACTTGAATTACCATTCCAAGAAGTGGGTGGTCAAGGTAGTGAGTTTCTGTGCTGCGCATACGACGTTTCTGGTCCATGCGGTAGCTCTTAAGGAACTCTTGGACTTCAACCGTCGGAGAAATCTCAGTTAGGTTGCCCACTTGGACGTTGCTTTCTGCGCCACTTACTGGTGAATCTAGCTCGATTTGTTGCTCTTGTAGAGTTACTTCACGAACGCTTGGCGCTTTTAAATCTAATGTCGTTTCAGCGTATAGGTAGTGCTGAACGTAGATTTGCAGCTTGCCGTCTAATTCGTAGAGTGGCTTATCAATGGTCTCTTCTTGGAACCCATCAGCGCTGCCTGTAGTGATTGCGCCTTTTTCAGAGCCATCAGCATTAAACTGTTTAGAGAAATCTTTACCTGCTTGAATATGGAAAACAGGTGCAGAGCTCTTACCTTGGTCGCCTTGACGCCAAGCGGTATGCATCAGAACTTCAAAGCCAGCGTGTTTACGTAGCTTGTCTTTCTGAGGCGTTAACTTGTATTCCGAGTAAGGTAGCATTTGAACGCCTTTCTTTGCTCGGTATTGGGTATCTTGAAATGAACCAACGCGTTCAAGTGAAATCTTAGGCTGTGTATTTGGCCAAGATTCGTTCACCTTCTCTGCATCAACAGCGCGCTTAAAAATGATCACTTCTATATCAAATTGTCTCTGCGCCAAACTTGGCAGTGAGACGAACAATAGTAGCAGTGGGATCAGTCTTTTCATTTTTACTCCGTCTTCCAGCCGAACTACCGGCTGGATAATTTATATGTGCAAGTGGATTGGGTCTTATGCTGAAGGCAGCAAGTTTTGTCTGAATTCGCCCAATAAATCACTAACAAATTGAATTCGTTTCCGTCTGTCGACCAATGGTATCGTAAACTTGAACTTTGTTGGTCCTTCCATTGAAAACTTTTGCGGTTGAGATTGCAACAGTTTAACAAGGTAGGCCGGGTTTATGTCAGCATCCGGGTAGAATTCTAAGAATCCCCCCTTATCGTGAGCTTCAATTTTCTTCGCTTTGATAGACGCTGCGGCTAATTTTAGCTCAGAAACTGATAACAAGTTCTTGGTTGCGTCAGGCAGAAGGCCGAAGCGATCAATCAGCTCGACTTTCAACTCTGCCAATTCGTCGGTGTCACTCACACTCGCAATACGTTTGTACGTTGATAAGCGCGTGTTGATGTCTGGGATGTAGTCATCTGGCAATAGTGCTGGCAAACGCATCTCAATTTCAGTTTGTTCACTCAGTAGGTCATCAAGCGATGGCTCTCGACCTTCCTTCAATGCTTCAACCGCTTGTTCAAGCATCTCCATGTACAAGGTGAAACCAACTGACTGGATTTGACCACTCTGTTCATCACCTAACAGCTCACCCGCACCACGAATCTCTAAATCGTGAGTTGCTAAGGTAAAGCCTGCGCCCAAGTCTTCGAGCGAAGCAATCGCATCCAATCGCTTGATCGCATCTTTGGTCATTGCTTTAGGGTGTGGCGTTAACAAGTAAGCATAAGCTTGGTGGTGAGAACGACCGACACGACCACGCAATTGGTGCAGCTGTGCTAAACCAAGGTTATCGGCTCTATCCATCAAGATGGTATTTGCCGTTGGTACGTCGATACCGGTTTCGATGATGGTTGTACACACCAACAAGTTAAAGCGCTGGTGGTAGAAGTCATTCATGATGCGTTCTAGTTCGCGCTCACGCATCTGGCCATGAGCCACAGTAACGCGTGCTTCTGGAATCAACTTCTGTAGTGACTCTGCTGTTTTCTCAATCGTGTCGACTTGGTTGTGCAGGAAGTAAACCTGACCACCACGCATGATTTCACGCAGCACCGCTTCTCTGACGATGGCATCATCACTTTCGCGAACGAAGGTTTTAATTGCCAAGCGTCGTGCGGGTGGTGTAGCGATGATCGAAAGGTCACGCATGCCACTCATTGCCATGTTCAGCGTTCGCGGGATCGGTGTCGCAGTAAGCGTTAGGATGTCGACATCCGCACGCATCGCTTTCACTTTCTCTTTCTGACGCACACCAAATCGGTGTTCTTCATCGACAACCAGCAGGCCTAGGTCTTTAAACTTAATATCGCTCGAAAGCAGCTTGTGAGTCCCTACCAAGATATCGACCTTACCGTCGGCGACATCTTGCATGATCAACTTCTGCTCTTTAGCTGATTTGAATCGGGATAGAACCTCAACACGAATCGGCAAGTTGGCGAAACGGTCACGGAAGTTCTCGAAGTGTTGCTGAGCAAGTAGGGTAGTTGGTACTAACACCGCCACTTGTTTGCTGTTGTCGGTACAAACGAATGCTGCACGCATCGCGACTTCGGTTTTACCAAAGCCAACATCACCACACACCAAACGATCCATGGCTTTTGCTTGACACATATCAGACATAACAGCATTGATGGCCATCGCTTGGTCATCGGTTTCTTCAAACGGGAAACCAGACTTGAAAGTCGCGTATTGGCCGCGGTCGAGCACAAACTTGTAGCCAGGTTTTAGCTCTCGCTTGGCGTAAACATCAAGTAGCTCTGCTGCAACGTCACGGACTTTCTCTGCGGCGCGCTTACGAGCTTTCTGCCATGCTTCACCGCCAAGTTTGTGTAGCGGTGCAGAATCTTCAGCGCCACCAGAGTAGCGGCCAATTAAGTTCAAAGAGGCAACAGGCACGTATAACTTGGCATCGTGTTGATACTCAAGTGTTACGTATTCGGTTTTCATCCCACCCGCTTCAAGTGTTTGCAAGCCGATATAGCGGCCAATACCGTGGTCAATGTGAACAACGGGTTGGCCCGGTTTAAGTTCCGCAAGGTGACGGATTACGGTGTCGCTGTTTACGCTTTTTTTGTCTTTTTTACGACGCTGAATAACGCGATCACCCAATAGATCACTTTCACAGACAAGGGCGATGTTTTGCTCTTCGTGGATAAAGCCATGCTCAGCAGAACCTAGGATCAGGGTGAACTTATCTTTACCTTTAATTGCCGCGTCGAGGTTTTCAACTTCGCTTGGACGAACTTTGATGCCTCGAAGCAATTCACTCAGAGCTTCACGGCGGCCTTCAGACTCAACCGAAAAAACAACCTTGCCATCGAAGGCTTCAGTGAACTTTCTTAAGTTAGACAACGGTTCTTTATTCTGATGCTGAACGCTGAGATCAGGCAGAGGCATAACCGGAAGGTTTGTACGCCCAGCTTTTTCTTCAATCGTGTCTAAGCTTAGGTTGACCTGTGGCTTCTGTTTGAAGTGTGCGAACAGCTCGTCTTTCTTTAGCCACAGTTGTTCAGGTGTCAGCAGCGGTCGTAACGGGTCAACACCGCGTTGCTCGTATCGGTGAGAAACGTCCGTTAGGAACGAATCTACTGCAGTCTCGACATCACCTAGAATCAGGAGTTGCGCTTCATCGGCAACATAATCAAACAAGGTTTCGGTGTGCTCGAAGAACAGCGGTTGCCAATACTCAATACCAGCAGGCCACGTGCCTTTAGAAACCTGCATATAAACCGATTCTGGTTCACGGCGCGCATCAAACTGTTGGCGCCAACGAATACGGAAATCTTCAATCGCTGTTTCCGAGGTTGGGAATTCGTGAGCAGGCAGCAGTCGAATCTCAGAGATGTCTTCGATAGAGCGCTGGTTTTCAGGATCGAAAGTACGGATCGTGTCGATCTCGTCATCGAAGAAGTCGATACGATACGGGTCTTTGCTGCCCATTGGGAACAGGTCGAGAATAGAACCACGGCTAGCGTATTCACCCGGGCCAAACACTTGGTCAACATAGCGATAGCCCGACTTTTCGAGTTGCAGACGTAATTTCTCTAGTGAATAGAGATCGCCTGTTTTCACCATTAACGTGTGTTGTAGTAAGAAGTCGCGCGGTGACTGGCGTTGCAATAACGTGCTGATCGGAACGATCGTGATGCCATCTTTTAGCGTTGGCAGTGCGTAAAGGCGTGCTATACGATCTGAGATGATCTCTTGGTGCGGCGAGAAGCTATCGTATGGCAGCGTCTCCCAGTCAGGAAATAACGCAACTTCATGTGCCGTAAACTGTTCAATTTCAGATTGAAGCTTGAGTGCGATCTGAGGATCAGGCACTGCAAGTAAAGTATGGCTGTTATGCTGCTCCGCTAGTTTAGCGATAGTAAGCGCGAGAGATGAACCAACTAGGTTACCGATGTGCTTTTTGTCACCGGCACCTTTGAGCTTAGGTAGTGTGAAAATGGATTGTTTTGTCATGTCTATTTACTTGTTATCTCGTTCTAGAGAGCGTTGACGTAAGAGCTTTTGTTG
>NZ_JBFRSN010001148.1:0-445 GCF_041473595.1 Vibrio sp. 10N.222.46.A1 | reverse complement strand
GTCTAAAGGCTACAGCACTGCAGTTGGTGATGAAGGTGGTTTCGCTCCTAACCTTAAGTCTAACGCTGAAGCTCTAGAAGTTATCGCAGAAGCTGTTGCAGCTGCTGGTTACGAACTAGGTAAAGACGTTACTCTTGCTATGGACTGTGCAGCATCTGAGTTCTTCGACAAAGAAGCTGGTATCTACAACATGAAGGGCGAAGGTAAAACTTTCACTTCTGTAGAGTTCAACCACTACCTAGCTGAGCTAGCGAACAACTTCCCAATCGTTTCTATCGAAGATGGTCTTGACGAGTCTGATTGGGATGGCTTCAAGCACCAAACTGAACTTCTAGGCGACAAGCTTCAAATCGTTGGTGACGATCTGTTCGTTACAAACACTAAGATTCTTGCTGAAGGTATCGAGAAAGGCGTAGCTAACTCTATCCTTATCAAGTTCAACCAA
>NZ_JBFRSN010001147.1:0-2181 GCF_041473595.1 Vibrio sp. 10N.222.46.A1 | reverse complement strand
CTTATCTTCTTATCTTCTATACAGGTGTATACAGTACTTTTCTGTCAAACCCACTGTATACACCTGTATAAAGCTCACATTTCTTCAACTTATGAGACAAAACAACAAATTCATTCAAATTTAATTTTTACCATATTTTCAACAGCTTAAATAAAAACCACTTACCCAACCAAGCAAGATCGGCCAATAATCCCTCAAAAAACGCTTGATCTTATAAGCAACAAAAACTACTGTATACACATACAGCATGTATATAAGGACAGCAAAATGATTCCAGCACACGTTAAAGCACAACACTCTAGCCCGCTAACTCACTGCGCATTTACATCCGTCTCTCGTGACACAAAAAGTTCAAACGAAGAAGCGTTGTTTGCCAAAATGGCGTTGCTGTCCAATCAACATCAGTGGTTACTGTTTACGGCTCAAACACCAAGACCATCGGCTAAACAACTGCAGCAACATAATGTTTGCTGTGATCGTGTTATTCACATGAAAGCCTCTAATCAAATGACAGAAGTAGAAACCGTCGAGAAAGCCATTCGATCTAAGAATGCGAGCGCGATTGTTGCGAGTGCTTCGATTGATCAATTCAGTCAGCAATACCTAAGAACATTAGGAATGCGCTTTCAGTGCGAAGTCTTCTTTATTGATGCCAATTCAGAGCGTATTCACTAGACCGCCTGACTTAATAACATTTTGGCTAGCAAACTTAAGTTAACTTGACAGCATGGCTCCAAAACACAGTCCAAATATACTGCCTTCCCCTGCCTACAATTCGCCAATTTTCTAGCGAATAGTTAGGCGGGGGTTTTTATTTGATCAATAGATTTAGCAATCGTTTGCTTTTTCTCTGGAAGCAAATAGTAGATTGGGTATAATGCCCGTCTAATCATGTGCACACCGCACTTCTCTGTATGACGTTTGATAAAAGATAGGAATGTCTAAATGAGCCTTGCTGATCAAGTTCTTGCCGTAAATGATGACCTACCAATCCGTACTGATAAACCTGTCCACAGTGGCAAGGTTCGTTCGGTCTACTGGTTAACTGAAGAAGATAGCCAACGACTAATTAAAGAGAAAGGCTACGATGTAGCACCAGATGCGCCATTAGCAATCATGGTGATCAGTGACCGTATCTCTGCATTTGATTGTATCTGGCGTGGTGAAGGGAATCTAAAAGGTGTCCCAGGTAAAGGAGCGGCTCTGAATGCTATCTCTAACCACTGGTTCAAATTGTTTAAAGACAACGGCCTTGCTGACAGTCATATTCTTGATATCCCTCATCCATTCGTATGGATTGTACAAAAAGCTCGCCCAGTCATGATCGAAGCGATTTGTCGTCAATACATCACAGGTTCAATGTGGCGTGCATACGAAAACGGCGAACGCGAATTCTGTGGTATCGAGATGCCAGAAGGCCTTGAGAAAGACAAGAAATTGCCTGAGCTACTGATCACACCTTCTACAAAAGGGATTTTGAAAGGTATTCCTGGCGTTCCAGAAGCTGATGATGTGAACATCACACGTAACAACATCGAAGATAACTTCGCAGCGTTCAACTTTACTCAAGCAAGTGACATTGCGCATTACGAGAAACTTCTAAAAGAAGGCTTCAACGTAATTAGCCAAGCGCTAGCAAAAGTCGATCAAACCTTTGTCGATACGAAATTTGAATTTGGTTACGTCAACGATGCTCAAGGTAATGAAAAGCTTATCTACATGGATGAAGTCGGTACTCCAGATTCATCTCGCATTTGGGATACTCAGGAATACAATAACGGCAACATCGTTGAGAATTCAAAAGAAGGTTTCCGCCAGTTCCTACTTAACTACTTCCCTGATCCGGACATTCTTTTGAACAAAGAGCGTATGCCAGAGCGTGAAGCGTTAGCTCGTGACAATGAACTTCCATTGGATTCATTAATGTCTCTGTCACGTACTTATCTTGATATCGCGGCGAAGATTACAGGTGCGGAAATCGTACTGAGTGAGAATCCTAAGCAAGAGATCATCGATGTATTGCGTGCTGACTATGGTCTAGTTGACTGATTGCATTCTAGAAAGCGAGTAAGCTCGTAAACACAAGTTCCAGATACTAAAAGGGCCTCATCATTATTGAGGCCCTTTTTCGTGTGCGATTTTTAATATTCTTTGAGCTCGCTCCTAAGCTCTAAGCTCTAA
>NZ_JBFRSN010001146.1:0-2862 GCF_041473595.1 Vibrio sp. 10N.222.46.A1 | reverse complement strand
GACAAGTATGTGGTATTGCGGTTGTTGCGGCTCTTATGTCAACTAGTGCTTTTGCTCATAAAGAAGGTGATTTCATCATCCGTGCTGGTGCCGCAATAGTGTCTCCTAACGATAGCAGTGGAGATGTTTTGGAGACATCGGGTTCAAAATTTGGTGTGGATTCAAACACCCAACTTGGATTGACATTTGGCTACATGTTTACAGACAACATCAGTCTCGAGATTCTTGCAGCGACGCCGTTCTCCCATACAATTTCTACAAACCATGGTGGTTTAGGTGATATCGCCGAGACAAAACATTTACCACCAACGTTGATGGTTCAGTACTACTTCGGCGAAGCAAACAGCAAGTTCCGTCCTTACGTAGGTGCTGGTATTAACTACACCGTATTCTTTGACGAAGAGCTTAATGGTGCGGCTAAAGATGCTGGTTTAAGTGACTTGTCCCTTGATGATTCGTGGGGACTGGCTGCGAATGTTGGTATGGATTACATGATCAACGACGACTGGTTTTTAAACGCATCCGTCTGGTACGCAGACATCGATACTACAGCCAAGTACAAGGCTGGTGGGAAACAGTACTCAACAGACGTTGATATTGATCCATGGGTATTCATGATTGGTGGTGGTTACAACTTCTAATCAACATCTTTAGTTTGTTAAAAGCGCTCAAGCACCAGCCAGCTTGGGCGCTTTTTTCTTTTGATCAACAACGTCACAAACAACGCAAGCAAATCATACATGAATAAAAATTGATGTGGCGATTGCAATCATCGTTACCACCAAAACGAAAGCGCCACTACTTGTTAAGCAGTGGCGTTTTTTTAGTTCATCGCTTATTTAATAGCGATAGCAAAGGCCTATGGCTGTTGCTTAGTTGGTGCTAGAGCAATCTCACGGATACATACATTCTGTGGTTGTTGGTAAGCGTACGATACCGCGCGAGCAATATCGTCAGCAGCCAATACGCCGCCCATGTCTTCTTTCCAAGAATCGTAACCGTCTTTGATCTCTTGAGATGTTGTGTGAGACAGAAGTTCAGTCTCTACAGCACCCGGTGCGATAGTGGTAACACGAACATTTGAAGCAGCAACTTCTTCACGAACGTTCTCAGAAATAGCGTGTACCGCGAATTTAGTACCACAGTAAGCTGCGTGGCTTGGGAATGTTTTCTTACCCGCAATTGAGCTGATGTTGATGATAGTACCTGTGTTGCGTTCCATCATAGGAGCAAGTACAGATTGCATGCCGTTTAGCAGACCAATCACGTTTACATCGAACATTGTCTTCCACTCTTGAGCGTCTTGAGTATCAATTTGACCAAGAAGCATTGCACCAGCGTTGTTGATAAGTGCATCTACAGGGCCAAATTTCTCTTCACCTAGTGCGATTGCTGCATCAAAAGACGCTTTGTCTGTTACGTCTACTTTTACTGATAGAGAGTTTGGTAGGTTCAACGCTTCAAGGCGGTCAATACGACGAGCTAAAAGTAGTAGAGGGTGACCTTCATCGCTTAGACGACGAGCGATTGCTTCACCAATACCAGAGCTTGCACCTGTAATTACGATTAGTTTTTTCATTTTATTTCCTCTGTACTTTTATTGCGTCGGTTGGCTACGACGTATTGTTTAAGTGCATTCGAATCAAGTGCTTGTTGCCTTGCTTCGTTGCGATGGAGGTATATTAAGGAAAATAGCATTGTTGATATATAGCGCTTTACTTGAAACACTGTTGCCGTGATGCAACAATAAAAGCGTCTATCTCATAACTTCATTAGTAAGCTGGCGACTATGCTCAATCAAATTAACCTGTCTGATATTCGCTCCTTCGTTCTTATCGCTCGTTTAGGTAATTTCACCAAAGCGGCGGAGGAGTTAGATGTTTCACGCTCCCACGTATCACGCCAAGTGAGTAGCCTAGAAAAGCAGATGGGTGTGACACTGTTTATCCGCACCACTCGAACTTTAAGACTGACGCATGCAGGGCAAGATCTGTACGCGAGATGTGAACAAGCCTTAGATAATATAGACCAAGCTCTGATTGCTGCTGTCGACGATGTCGAAGAGGTGCGCGGCGACATAAAAGTAAACTGTGTCGGAGGGTATCTTGGTGAGGTGATCATCGCGGATCTGGTCAATGAATTTATGCAGCTTTACCCAGACATCAGCATCAGTCTTGATTTCAGTAGTAACCGAGTCGATTTGATTGAAGATGCGTTTGATATCGCTTTTCGTATGGGGAGTCTTGAAGATGCGGGCTTTATCGCTAGAAAGCTATTGGATATTGAAATGGGAACACTCGCGAGCCCAGAATATTTTGCTCGCAAAGGAAAGCCAAACCATCCTAAAGATCTCATCCACCATGATTGCTTAACGGGCTCGGTGCGTAAATGGAGCTTTCAAGCTTTGGATGACACTAAGAAAACAGTCGATGTGCATGTGACGGGTAGGCTGCAATGTAAGAATGGCCGAGTGTTGGTACAGGGCGCGAAGTCGGGCAATGGGATTATTCGTGTTCCAACCATCTATTGCTTACAAGAGCTCAACGAAGGGCAACTGGTGCAGGTGTTTGATGAGTGGGTAGTGCCGAAAGTGGACTTTTCAGCGATATACCATCGAGACCGCTATCAACCGAGCCGAATTCGAACCTTCATTGATTTTGTAAAAGGCCGTTTTGAGCAAATGCCAGTCAGCTAAATAGTGCGTGCTGTCCATTATTTGGAGTAGAGCGGATTAGCGTGGGCTTACATCTCGTCGATTTCGTTTTGTAGGTTTTCCAACTGCTCTAGAATCAACAAAAACTTCTCGCCGAACGGCGTCACTTGGTATTCAACTCTTGGTGGAAGTTCGTTGAACATCTGCTT
>NZ_JBFRSN010001145.1:0-621 GCF_041473595.1 Vibrio sp. 10N.222.46.A1 | reverse complement strand
AGTTCTTTATGCGGTTGATTACGGCGTTCTCTATGGTGAATGAGTTATTTAGAAGAAGTCATGAAGAATCCAGTATGGCTCCTTGGTGGGTATTGAAAAAAGGCAAAAGGTTTTAACAATGAAAGTGAAATTTCATCTTGATAAAAAGAATAACCCTCAATCGGATGATGGTATCAAAGTTGCTTACGGACAAGCGAAAAGAGGAGGCTACCGCTTTCGTTGGTATTTAATCCTAAGCTTAGTGGTTAGCCCTCTATTATTCGTAGCGTATTTTTTCTTAAAGACAAATTTTCTGGTTATTGCTCCGGCAATCATTACCTCGCATCCTGTAACCTTAACCTCTAAAGTTGCAGGAGTAGTCGGCCCAATTCCAGTAGACGATGGAAGTCAAATCCTAAAATCAGAGACAGCGATTCAGTTGACTAATATGGAAGTGGAAGCGCAAATCGAATTTCTTCATGCTGAGTTATTAGATTTAGAAATCAGGTCTCCTGATGATATTGGCTTACTGCACTTGAAAGGCATTGAAGAAACGCGCAGTAATTTAAACACGGTACAGCAAATTCAAACGCGATATGAAGAATATAGGAAAAAAGGTCAGGTATCCGATGTGGACTATGC
>NZ_JBFRSN010001144.1:0-2581 GCF_041473595.1 Vibrio sp. 10N.222.46.A1 | reverse complement strand
GAATACTCAATATTGATTACATTCCACTTAAGCAACTTGTGTAACTATCTGTAAGCTGCTGAAGAAAATCAAAATAGCTTCCACTCTTCACTTCAACCTGCGAACCGACAGGATCAAGTTGCCCTTGTTTAGCGTTACTTCCACGAGTCACCGATTCAATCACCGCTGGTGTAAATTGAGGCTCTGAAAATACGCATTGAACATTTTCACGCACCAAAGTCTTCTTGATAGCTATCAGACTTTTTGCGCCAGGTTTACGCTCAGGGCTAACCGTAAAGTGACCTAGATTATTCAACTTAAATTCTTGTTCGAAGTAGCCATACGCGTCATGGAATACGTAGTAGCCTTTGTCTTTCACTGGCGCGAGTTGTTCATGAATCGCCTGCTGTTTCTCTTTCAAAGCAATCAAGAATGAATCTAGGTTCTCTTGATACGCCATGGCGTTATCAGAGTCTGACTCAATTAGCTTAGCTGAGATATATTTTGCCGCTACCTCGACTTGATCGATACCCAACCAAAAATGCGGGTCATGGCTACCATGGTTGTGCCCTTCATGAGCATCGTGGTCTTCATGTCCAAACTCTCTCAAGTTAATCCCCGGAATCTCACTGATCTTGATAACGTTTTCTTTAGAACCAATCACCTTGGTCAAAAAAGCTTCTAGGTCAGGGCCAAACCAGATCACCATATCGGCACTATGAACTTTTTTGACATCTGATGGCTTAAGCGCATAATCGTGCGGCGAAGCATTGCTGTTCATCAACACATCCGGTTCACTAACGCCCTGCGTTAATTCTGTCACAATCATTTGAATTGGTTTGAAGCTTGTTAGAATAGTATTGGCACTTGCAACACTTGGCGCTAAAAGCAAAGTAGCAAGTATAAAAGATGAACGTGACATAATTCCTCGTTAATAGAAAAGTAGCTTAGGCTTGAGGTAAATGTTACATTATAACATTAGCGAATTGCAAATGAGTTCTATTCATGGATAATTTAATCCAACTAGATTCTGTGAGCGTCGAATTTGACGGTCGAAAAGTTCTAGATAACATCTCTCTAAATTTAGAGCGCGGCAGAATCACCACCCTGATTGGGCCAAACGGTGCAGGAAAGTCGACATTAGTAAAAGTGGTATTAGGTTTACAGACCAAATTTTCAGGCACAATAACAAAAGCTAAAAAACTGAAAATTGGCTATGTACCACAAAAATTAAAGCTCAATGATTCACTACCGCTCAATGTAGAACGTTTTCTAAAGCTCACTGGCAAGTTCAGTCAGCAAGAGATCCTCGAAGCATTGAAGCTCGTTGGTGCTGAACATCTGCAAAAGAGTAACATGCACCAGCTATCTGGCGGTGAAAACCAACGTGTGCTGATTGCTCGTTCATTGCTAAGAAGACCCGATCTACTGGTTCTTGATGAACCTGCTCAAGGCGTTGATGTACAAGGGCAAATAGACCTGTATGACCTAATTGACACCATTCGTCACCGCTTTGGTTGTGCCGTATTTATGGTTTCACACGATCTGCATTTAGTGATGGCAAAAACAGACGATGTTATCTGTTTGCATCACCATATCTGCTGTTCAGGCGCACCTGCAGACATCAAACACCACCCCTCTTATATCGCACTTTTTGGCACCGCGACCCAAGAGACCTTAGCCTTTTATCACCACCAACACGAACATCACCATCATGATCTCGCAGGACAGCCTGTCGAAGGCGACGTGCATGAATGTTCAAACCATAGACACGGACACCACTAATGCTTGAGTTTCTTCTTCCCTCTATTTTAGCTGGCTTGGGCATTGCTCTAATCGCGGGGCCACTAGGTTCATTCGTGGTGTGGCGCAAGATGGCTTACTTTGGTGACACGCTTGCTCACGCTTCTTTGATGGGCTTAGCACTTGGCTTTCTGTTCAACATTAACTTGTATTTCGCGCTGCTGATTTGTTGTTTGATGCTGGCTGTGTTGCTAGTGACTTTACAAAAACAAAAGCTGGTCGCGACCGATACCCTACTCGGTATTTTGGCGCACAGCGCTCTGTCTTTGGGTCTTGTCGCCGTGAGTTTCTTAGATAACGTTCGCGTTGACCTAATGAGCTACCTATTTGGTGACTTGCTTGCAGTGTCTCCGACAGATTTGGTATTCATCTATGCGGGTGCTGCCGTGATTGGAGTGGTACTTGCTATCTTTTGGCGACCACTATTGTCGACGACCGTTAACGAAGATCTCGCAGCGGTTGATGGCATCAACATTGATTTAATGCGTCTTATTTTGATGCTATTGGTTGGGATCGTGATTGCAGTAGGTATGAAGTTTGTTGGTGCGTTAATCATGACCTCACTACTTATCATTCCGGCAGCAACGGCAAGAAAATTCGCCAATACACCCGAACAAATGGCATTCCTTGCATCGGTAATTGGTTCTATCGCTGTGTTCGGAGGATTGAGCTTGTCTTGGTTCTATGACACACCGGCCGGCCCTTCTGTTGTTATCAGTGCTGCGGCAATGTTTATGTTATCTCAAATGGTTAGAAGCCGAGCTTAGCACTTATCAGTACGATCTCGTATCTCGTATCT
>NZ_JBFRSN010001143.1:0-1144 GCF_041473595.1 Vibrio sp. 10N.222.46.A1 | reverse complement strand
AGCTCGCCAGTATCAAGGCGGTAACCTAACTCGAAACTGTTGGTTTTGATACCAGACATTTTTGAGTCATTAACGTTGATGCTGTCGTTGAGTTTCCAGTGATCACCAACGAGCTTGTAGCTGCCTTGTCCGTAGTATTTAGCTGGGTCTGCAAGGTCGAAACCTTGCGAGAAGTTTGCCCAAACTTGAGACTCGTTATTAAGGTGGTAGATCGTACCTAGGTTAAATAAGCCAACACCGTAATCAGTTTCACCACCTGGTACTGCGTCTGCTGTTTTGCCTTTACCAGCAGCAATTTTCTTCTGCTGGCTGTAGCCGACAAAATCATCAATCTTGTTAGAGATGTATTGGTAGCGGAATCCACCTTCCACCGTCCAATCATCGGTGATCGCATAGTCAGATTGTATAAAGCCTGCGATAGAGCTGACTTTAACACCTGCATAGCGACCCACTTGTGCATAGGTCTTGTTGACTAAGTTGCCTGAATTGTTCGCAATGGTGCGATCGTAAAGCGCTTGATTGCTATCAAGCTGATCTTGATACGCATCGATACCATAAACAATATTGAACTTATTGAAGCTCTTAGCCAGTGCTGTTTTTAATGAAATAACATCGGTAATTTGTTGACCAGAAGATTGGAAGTAAGGCGTGTAAGTTTGGTCTTCTTTACGGTATGAAGCTTCAGCAATAAACTGATGCCCAAGGAATTGATCATCGACGTAAGAGGCACTCAGCATGATGCGCTCAGTTCCGTGTTCGCGATCCGAGTAAAACCCTTTACGTACGTCAACAAAATCGCGCCCGGTGATGTATAGACCGTAAGGAGAGTTTTGCTGGCTATCGTAATATTGTGCTAGGAAGTTGAGCTTTTTGGTCTCAGACAGGTTCACGCCGACAGTTGTCAGGAAATCTACCGTCTTGTTGAACTGCAGTGAGCCTTGTGAAATGTCAGGAGTAACAATATCGCCATCTGCATCGAATACACCTTGTGTCTCGGTGTAAACCACAGAAGAGCGAGCTTGAACTTTGTCGTTACCGCCAGAGATAGATTGACCGACTTTGTAATCGAAATCTTCACCTGAATTAAAGCCCGATGAGCCACCGACATAAGATTCGAATTCTAACTCTTCACCTTGTGCTTTTT
>NZ_JBFRSN010001142.1:0-612 GCF_041473595.1 Vibrio sp. 10N.222.46.A1 | reverse complement strand
GCTTTAGCAGCACCAGTTGAAGATGGGATGATGTTTTGAGAAGCACCACGGCCACCGCGCCAGTCTTTAGCAGAAGGGCCATCTACAGTTTTTTGAGTTGCTGTAGTAGCGTGAACTGTAGTCATAAGACCAGACTCAATGCCCCACTTATCGTTAAGTACTTTAGCGATAGGTGCAAGACAGTTAGTAGTACAAGAAGCGTTAGAAACGATGTCTTGACCAGCGTAAGATGCTTGGTTAACGCCCATTACGAACATTGGAGTTGCATCTTTAGAAGGACCAGTAAGAACTACTTTCTTAGCGCCAGCAGTGATGTGCTTACGTGCAGTCTCGTCAGTTAGGAAAAGACCAGTTGCTTCAGCAACTACGTCTACTTCGATAGCATCCCACTTAAGGTCTTCTGGGTTACGCTCAGCTGTAACACGTACAGTTTTACCGTTAACGATTAGGTTACCGCCTTCAACTTCAACAGTACCGTTGAAACGGCCGTGAGTTGAGTCGTACTTAAGCATGTATGCCATGTACTCTACGTCGATTAGATCGTTAATACCTACTACTTCGATGTCTGCACGCTCTTGAGCTGCGCGGAATACGAAACGGCCGATACGGCCA
>NZ_JBFRSN010001141.1:0-1652 GCF_041473595.1 Vibrio sp. 10N.222.46.A1 | reverse complement strand
TTTTAAATGCCTCTAACTTAGCGGCTTTTTGACGTTGATTGATACGCTCTAGACGAAGCACATCCCCATCATCACTCTCTTGTTGACGTACTTTTTCGTTCAGAGAAAGGTCGTTATCATCTTTATCAGCCTTATATTTTTCAATATCTTGCGCGATAAAGCCAAACTCCATGTCTGTCGCAATACGAGCTTGGTGTTGAGCGGTTAAAGCAGCAACTTGCTCATCGTTACGCTGTAACACTGAATAGTTAGCTTTCTCTATGCTGTCCCAAGGCAGAGCATTATCTTCAACACTTTCACCAGTATCTGCTGGATCAATTGCCGTTGGGTAAGCAATATCAGGCACTACACCTTTGTTTTGCGTACTTCCGCCATTGATTCGGTAGAATTTCTGGATGGTGTATTGAACGTAGCCTAACTCTTTATCGAACAAATCATAAATATGATTCAAAGAGCGGTGTTGTTGCACCGTTCCTTTACCGAAAGAGTTTTCACCAAGGATGATTGCACGACCATAATCTCGCTGCTGCAAAGATTTCAGATGCTGAAGCACTGTAGCGATTCACCAATACCGTTAATGGACCTTGGTAACTAATTTCGCCATCAGTATCACTGTTCACTTTTACACGACCGTAGCTATCACGAACTTGAACAACGGGCCCCTCTTTGATAAACAAACCAGAGAGTTCGGTTGCTTCCGTTAGTGCACCACCACCGTTGTTTCGCAGATCAACAATGATACCTTCGACACCTTGCTCTTTAAGTTCGGTGATCAGTTTATCAGTGTCTTTAGAAAGGCCAACATAGAAGCTTGGTACTTCTAGTACGCCAATCTTCTTGCCATCTTTCTCGATAACTTCTGATTTAACAGCGCGGTCTTCTAAGCGAATCTTATCGCGTACAATTGTGACAACGTGACTTTTTGCATCTTTACCATCTGGCAAGATCTGTAGCTTAACTTTAGTCCCTTTCGGTCCTTTAATTAATTGCACTACATCGTCTAAACGCCAGCCGATAACATCAACAATATCTTCGCCATCTTGGCCGACACCAACAATACGGTCACCATCACTCAATTGTTTGCTGTTTGACGCAGGGCCACCAGCAACGAGAGATCGGATAACGGTGTAGTCGTCTGTCATTTGAAGTACAGCACCAATGCCTTCTAGAGATAGATTCATCTCAGACTGGAATTGCTCTGCATTTCTTGGAGAAAGGTAACTGGTATGAGGGTCAACTTCTCGCGCGAATGCGTTCATGTAGATCTGGAAAGCATCTTCGTTGTGCGATTGCGTAATACGCTTCATCGCATTGTTGTAACGCTTTTCCAAAACTTCTTGAATCTCTGGCCACTCTTTACCTGTAAGTTTTAGATTCAACGCGTCGTATTTAACACGCTTCCTCCAAAGCTCATTCACTTCAGCGATATCTTTTGGCCATTCCGCTTCGCTACGATTGAGCTCAATACTTTCATCAGTATCAAACTTAATCTCAGTATCTAGTAAAGACAGCGCATATTGGAAACGTTCAAAACGCTTCTGCATGGACAAATTATAAACATCGAATGCAATTTGGTTATTACCGGCTTTCAGTTGGTCATCAATTTGTTTAGATGAAGTAGCGAAAGAGTCAATATCAGCTTGAGTGAAGAT
>NZ_JBFRSN010001140.1:0-4364 GCF_041473595.1 Vibrio sp. 10N.222.46.A1 | reverse complement strand
GTGAAGTCGTTTTTAATACCTCGATGACGGGGTACCAAGAAATCCTCACTGATCCTTCCTATTCTCAGCAAATCGTTACCCTTACTTACCCTCACATTGGCAATACCGGAACCAATTCCGAAGATGAAGAATCTTCTTCAATCCATGCTCAAGGCCTTGTGATTCGCGATCTCCCTCTAATCGCTTCTAACTTCCGTAATGAACAATCCCTTTCTGATTACCTTAAGTCGCAAAACGTTATTGGTATCGCTGATATCGATACTCGTAAGCTGACGCGTATTCTTCGTGAAAAAGGCGCACAGAACGGTTGTATCGTAGCTGGCTCTTCAGTAAATGATGGAAATTTAGACGAAGCTTTGGCTCTAGCTAAAGCAAAAGAATTCCCTGGCCTGAAAGGTATGGACCTTGCGAAAGAAGTTACAACAAAAGAAGCGTATCAATGGAAACAAGGTTCGTGGACGCTTACGGGTGGACTTCCTGAAGCGAAAGCAGACTCTGAATTGCCATACCACGTTGTTGCTTATGACTTCGGTGCAAAACGAAACATCTTACGAATGCTTGTTGACCGCGGCTGCCGCCTAACGGTTGTTCCTGCTGAAACTTCTGCTGAAGAAGTACTTGCTCTGAACCCAGACGGTGTTTTCCTTTCAAATGGCCCTGGTGACCCAGAACCATGTACTTACGCAATTGAAGCAACAAAAGTGTTCCTAGAAAAAGGTTTACCAATCTTTGGTATCTGTCTAGGTCACCAGATTCTTGCTCTTGCGTCAGGCGCTAAGACAGTGAAAATGAAGTTTGGTCACCACGGTGCAAACCACCCGGTTAAAGATTTAGAACGTGATGTTGTGATGATTACTTCACAAAACCACGGCTTTGCTGCTGACGAAGATACGCTTCCAGAGACATTACGAGCGACTCATAAGTCTCTATTTGATGGTTCTCTACAAGGTATCCACCGTACAGACAAACCAGCATTTAGCTTCCAAGGTCACCCAGAAGCAAGTCCAGGTCCAGAAGATGCGGCGCCGCTATTCGACCACTTCATTGAATTAATTAACCAGTCTGTTGCAAACAAACAAGACAAAGCGTAATCCGGAGTAGTAGATAATGCCAAAACGTACTGACATTAAAAGTGTTCTAATTCTAGGTGCTGGTCCGATTGTTATCGGTCAAGCATGTGAGTTTGATTACTCTGGTGCTCAAGCTTGTAAAGCACTTCGCGAAGAAGGTTACCGAGTTATTCTTGTAAACTCGAACCCAGCGACAATCATGACTGACCCAGACATGGCTGATGCGACTTACATCGAACCTATCCAATGGGAAGTTGTTCGTAACATCATCGCTAAAGAGAAGCCTGATGCAGTTCTACCGACAATGGGCGGCCAAACTGCACTTAACTGTGCGTTAGATTTAGAAAAATACGGCGTACTTGAAGAGTTCGGCGTAGAGATGATTGGCGCAACTGCTGACGCTATCGATAAAGCTGAAGACCGCTCTCGTTTTGATAAAGCAATGAAAGCTATTGGTCTTGAGTGTCCAACGGCTGATACAGCGAAAACGATGGAAGAAGCTTACAAAGTTCAAGAAATGGTTGGTTTCCCTTGTATCATTCGTCCATCGTTTACGATGGGTGGTACAGGCGGTGGTATCGCTTATAACAAAGAAGAATTTGAAGAAATTTGTCGTCGTGGTCTGGATCTTTCTCCAACCAACGAACTTCTAATCGATGAGTCACTTATCGGTTGGAAAGAGTATGAGATGGAAGTGGTTCGCGACAAGAACGACAACTGCATCATCGTATGTGCGATTGAAAACTTTGACCCAATGGGTATTCACACTGGTGACTCGATCACCGTGGCTCCTGCTCAAACGCTAACAGACAAAGAATACCAACTAATGCGTAACGCTTCTCTAGCGGTACTGCGTGAGATTGGTGTTGAAACGGGTGGCTCAAACGTACAGTTTGGTATTAACCCGAAAGATGGCCGTATGGTTATTATCGAGATGAACCCACGTGTATCTCGTTCTTCTGCACTTGCTTCTAAAGCAACAGGTTTCCCAATCGCTAAGATTGCAGCGAAACTGGCTGTTGGCTTTACGCTAGACGAGCTAATGAATGACATCACTGGTGGCGCAACGCCAGCATCATTCGAACCAACAATCGATTACGTAGTAACTAAGATTCCTCGTTTTAACTTCGAGAAGTTTGCAGGTGCTAACGACCGTCTAACGACTCAAATGAAGTCGGTTGGTGAAGTTATGGCTATCGGCCGTAACCAACAAGAATCTCTACAGAAAGCACTTCGCGGTCTAGAAGTTGGCGCAACTGGTTTTGACGAAATGGTCGACCTAGATGCACCTGACGCACTAACGACGATTCGCCATGAGCTTAAAGAAGCTGGTTCTGACCGTATTTGGTACATCGCAGATGCTTTCCGTGCTGGTATGTCAGTTGATGGTGTATTCAACCTAACGCAAATTGACCGTTGGTTCCTAGTTCAAATCGAAGACATCGTAAAACTAGAGCAAGAACTCAAAGCGAAAGGCTTTGCTGGTCTGAATAAAGACGAGCTAATGAAGCTTAAGCGTAAAGGTTTTGCTGATGCTCGCCTATCTAAGATTCTAGGTGTAGCAGAAAGCGAAATCCGTCGTCTACGTGACCAATACGATATTCACCCAGTCTACAAGCGTGTAGATACTTGTGCGGCTGAGTTCTCTTCTGATACGGCTTACATGTACTCATCTTACGATGATGAATGTGAGTCGAACCCAACAGACAAAGAGAAAATCATGATCTTAGGCGGCGGTCCAAACCGTATCGGCCAAGGTATTGAATTCGATTACTGTTGTGTACATGCATCTCTAGCACTACGTGAAGATGGCTACGAAACAATCATGGTTAACTGTAACCCTGAGACAGTTTCGACAGACTATGATACGTCTGACCGTCTGTACTTTGAACCAGTAACTCTGGAAGACGTACTAGCAATCGTTCGTGTTGAGAAGCCAAAAGGCGTTATCGTTCAGTACGGTGGTCAAACACCACTGAAACTGGCTCGTGAGCTTGAAGCTGCTGGCGTACCAATCATTGGTACTAGCCCAGACGCAATCGACCGTGCAGAAGACCGTGAGCGTTTCCAAGTTGCTGTTGACCGTCTTGGTCTTCTACAACCAGAAAACGCGACAGTAACAACAATGGAGCAAGCGGTAGAGAAATCTCGCGAAATCGGCTTCCCACTGGTTGTTCGTCCTTCTTATGTTCTTGGTGGTCGAGCGATGGAAATCGTATACGACGAGCAAGACTTACGCCGCTACTTCAACGAAGCAGTTAGCGTTTCAAACGAATCTCCAGTACTACTTGATAGCTTCCTAGACGATGCTGTTGAAGTGGACGTTGATGCGATTTGTGACGGTGAGCGTGTTGTTATTGCGGGTATCATGGAGCATATCGAGCAAGCGGGTGTTCACTCAGGTGACTCAGCATGTTCTCTTCCGGCTTACACGTTAAGCCAAGAAATCCAAGACGTAATGCGTGAGCAAGTTGAAAAGCTAGCGTTCGAGTTGGGTGTTCGTGGTCTAATGAATACGCAGTTTGCTGTTAAGAACAACCAAGTGTACCTAATCGAGGTTAACCCTCGTGCAGCACGTACAGTGCCGTTCGTATCGAAAGCAACAGGCGCAGCAGTCGCTAAGATTGCAGCTCGTGTGATGGCAGGTCAATCGTTAGAGTCTCAAGGCTTTACGAAAGAAATCATCCCACCTTACTACTCAGTGAAAGAGGTTGTTCTTCCGTTCAACAAATTCCCTGGTGTTGATCCACTGTTAGGCCCAGAAATGCGCTCTACTGGTGAAGTTATGGGTGTTGGCGCAACGTTTGCTGAAGCATACTCTAAAGCTGAATTGGGTTGTGGTCACATCTACCCTGAAGGTGGTCGTGCATTGCTTTCTGTTCGCGAAGGCGACAAAGAGCGTGTTGTTGACCTAGCATCTAAGCTATCTAAGCTTGGTTACCAGCTAGACGCAACTCACGGTACAGCTGTTATCCTTGGCGAAGCGGGCATTAACCCACGTCTAGTAAACAAGGTACACGAAGGTCGTCCTCACATTCTTGACCGTATCAAGAACAACGAGTACACGTACATCGTGAACACTGCGGCTGGCCGTCAAGCGATTGAAGATTCTAAAGTTCTTCGTCGTGGCGCATTGGCTGAGAAAGTGAACTACACGACTACGCTAAACGCAGCATTCGCGACTTGTATGGCGCACACTGCAGACGCAAAAACGTCAGTAACTTCAGTTCAAGAGCTACACGCACAAGTTAAAGCTTCTCTAGCTTAATAGACTAACGCGTATCGCTGTTAAGC
>NZ_JBFRSN010001139.1:0-616 GCF_041473595.1 Vibrio sp. 10N.222.46.A1 | reverse complement strand
CCTGTTTACGAACCAAATCAGCCATAATACCCTCGCGATCACCTAGGTAATCGTTAAGGCCAACTTTACGCAGTTCACATGCAGGGCAATCGCCACAACCATCACCAACAATGCCGTTGTAACAAGTCAGTGTTTTGTTTCTAACAAGCTCAAGTGCTGAGTACTGGTCTGCTAACGCCCATGTCTCAGCCTTGTTTAACCACATTAACGGTGTTTTAATATCAAGCTGCTTATCCATGCCCTGTACAAGCGCAGAATTCATCGCTTTCACAAAATCATTACGACAATCAGGGTAGCCTGAGAAATCTGTTTCACACACACCAGTAATCACAGTTTCAGCGCCGATTTGGTACGCGTAAATACCTGCCAAAGTTAAGAACAGAATATTACGACCAGGAACGAATGAGTTCGGCAGCCCATTTTCTTGCAACTCATGAGACACAGGAATATCGTCACGAGTCAGAGAGCTGATAGCCAGTTCATTCAACAGAGTCACATCCATTACTTTGTGCGCTTTCACACCAAGTTCTTTCGACAATGACTCAGCAACTTCGATCTCGAGTCTATGGCGCTGACCATAATCAAACGTAATCGCATGAACTTCATCATACTCTTT
>NZ_JBFRSN010001138.1:0-2190 GCF_041473595.1 Vibrio sp. 10N.222.46.A1 | reverse complement strand
TATGTACACGAAAACATCTATGACGTATTTATCGACCAACTTAAAACACGCACTGAGAAGCTAATCATTGGTAACCCAATGGATATGGAGACTCAGATCGGCGCGTTGATTTCTAAAGAACACCTTTCAAAAGTCCTTGAAGCAATTGAGCTGGCTAAACAGTCGGGCGCAACCCTGCTGACTGGCGGTTATCAAGTGACGGACAACGGCTTAGCAAACGGCAACTTTGTTATTCCTACGGTATTCACCGATTGCCATGACGACATGCCTCACGTTCAGCAAGAAATTTTCGGCCCTGTTATGTCAGTGTTGAAGTTCACCGATGAAGACGATGTGATTCGTCGTGCTAACGATACCAAATACGGCCTTGCGGCTGGTGTGTTCACGCAAAACCTTTCTCGCGCTCACCGTGTTATTCATCAAATGCAGGCGGGTATTTGTTGGGTTAATACATGGGGTGACTCACCTGCAGAAATGCCTGTTGGTGGCTACAAACTTTCAGGGGTTGGCCGCGAAAACGGGCCAGAGACTCTACTCCACTATACGCAGACTAAGAGCATTCTTATTGAACTTGGCGACTACGCCAGCCCTTATGCCTAACGCGTAACACTCAATTTTATGGGTTAGCTTAACAGAGCTAGCCCTACTGACTTATCTCAGGGAAATCAAAACATGGAACAACGCTACGATTATATTATCGTCGGCGCGGGTTCGGCCGGCTGTGTGTTAGCGGATAGGCTAACGGAAAGCGGTGAACATAGCGTTTTACTATTGGAAGCGGGTGGTACGGATAAGAGTATTTTTATCCAAATGCCGACTGCGCTTTCTTACCCGATGAATACTGAAAAGTACGCTTGGCAATTTGAGACCCAACAAGAACCGGGCCTTGATGGACGTGAACTGCATTGTCCACGCGGCAAGGTGTTGGGTGGCAGCTCATCGATCAACGGCATGGTTTACGTTCGTGGCCACGCTTGTGACTTTGACCAATGGGAAGAAGAGGGCGCAGCCGGTTGGAATTACCAAGCTTGCTTGCCTTACTTCCGCCGTGCTGAATCATGGAATAAAGGTGGTGACGAATATCGTGGCGACAATGGCCCTGTCGGCACTTGTAACGGTAACGATATGGAGCTCAACCCGCTTTACCAAGCATTCATTGATGCAGGTAAAGACGCCGGTTACCCAGAAACACAAGATTACAACGGCTACCAGCAAGAAGGCTTTGGCACCATGCATATGACGGTAGACAAGGGTGTTAGAGCCTCAACCTCTAACGCTTATCTACGTCGTGCATTGAAGCGTTCAAATCTTACCTTGAAAAAAGGCATCGTGGCACGTCGTTTCTTACTTGAAGCACTCGTCGCAAAAGACCAGTCATCAGAAGGTCAATCAGGCCTGAAAGCGGTTGGTGTTGAGTTTGAAAAGTCAGGCAATACCCAAGTGGCCGTGGCGAACAAAGAAGTGATCTCTTCTGCGGGTTCTATTGGCTCGGTTCAACTGCTGCAACTTTCTGGTATCGGCCCGAAAGCGGTACTTGAGAAGGCGGGTGTTGAGCTTAAACACGAACTCAGTGGCGTCGGTGAAAACCTACAAGACCACTTGGAAGTGTACTTCCAATATCACTGTAACGAACCCATCACGCTCAACAGCAAGCTTGGTTTAGTCAGCAAAGGCATGATTGGCGCAGAGTGGATTCTGACTCGCAAAGGCCTTGGTGCCACTAACCACTTTGAATCGTGCGCGTTCATTCGTTCTCGCAAAGGATTGAAGTGGCCAAACATTCAATATCACTTCCTGCCAGCAGCGATGCGTTACGACGGGCAAGCGGCCTTTGATGGTCACGGTTTCCAAGTACACGTTGGGCCTAACAAGCCAGAGAGTCGCGGTACGGTTGCGATCACTTCTGCTGATCCGCATGCCAAGCCAGAGATCATTTTCAACTACATCTCGACTGAACAAGATCGCCAAGATTGGCGCGATTGTATTCGTCTGACGCGTGAGATTTTGTCTCAACCTGCGATGGATGTGTACCGAGGCAAAGAGATTCAGCCGGGTCTAAATATTACTTCTGATGAAGCGATTGACGAATGGGTTAAGCAGAACGTTGAAAGTGCATATCACCCTTCATGTGGCTGCAAAATGGGTTCAGATAACGACCCAATGGCGGTGCTTGATGAAGAGTGTCGCGTT
>NZ_JBFRSN010001137.1:0-634 GCF_041473595.1 Vibrio sp. 10N.222.46.A1 | reverse complement strand
AGGCATGGCCTGCCGGCAGCGTTGATTTAGAGTCTGCCTATATCTATGAACCTGATTTGATTGTTGTAGCATGGCGCGGTGGTGATTCGGCGAGAGATCAAATAGCTGAATTTAAGCAAATAGCACCAACCATTATTTTGGATTACACCGCACAATCATGGCAAGACTTGGCTTTGAGGCTTGGACAGGCGACAGGGTTAGAAGAACAAGCCCAACAAAAAATTAGCCAGTTTGAGTTGTTCGTTAACCAGAGTAAAAACAAGCTACAGATACCAGAAGGCGAAACCAATATTGTGGCGTATTTTGGACCTGGAGCTACCAATGCTATCGCTTTAGAGGATGGCGTTCATGCGGACTTGCTCACTGATCTTGGTTTTAAAATGGAAGTGCAAAATCGTCAATGGCATGACAACACCGTGCCTTTATCAGATTTTATGCGCGTCCACTTTGAACTGCTGACTCAACTTAAAGCCGATACGACATTTTTGCTAGAAGCGAGCGACGACAGCGCTAATCGATTCATGCATGACCCAATCTTGATCAACCTTCCGTCCGTCCAGAATAAACAAGTCTTTGGCCTAGGTGAGAATTCATTTCGTATCGATATGTATAGTGCCACTGAAATCGTTAACGA
>NZ_JBFRSN010001136.1:0-808 GCF_041473595.1 Vibrio sp. 10N.222.46.A1 | reverse complement strand
GTATTTGCAGCCGCGGGGGCAACTCCAGTAAACCTGCCGGGTTCTGAAGTATTTACTGGCCTGAGCAAAGGTGTAATTGATGCCGCGGATTACACGGTATTCTCTACCAACCAAAAAGCGGGCATGAACGATATCGCTACTCACCCAGTTCAACCGGGTTTCCACTCATTGCCGCTTATCGATATCTCTATTTCTCAGAAGAAATGGGACAAGATGCCAGCTGATCTACAAACAATGCTGCAAACATCAGTGCGTGACTTCTCTTACGACATGACGACTCAGCTGAAAATGGCTGACCAAGCTGCGCTTAAAGAAGCTCAAGCGAACCCTGAAATTACTATCCACGACTGGTCTCAAGAAGAGCGTAAGAAGTTCCGTGAAATCGCGAAAGGCCAATGGAAGGTATTTGCCGAGCGTTCTGATAACGCAGGAAAAGTTTACACCTCAGTGACTGTGTTCCTAGAAGAAAACGGCTTACTGTAATTCAAACTTAGTTTACTGACGGGGGAGGGCACTGCTCTCCCGTATTTTCCCAGGAAATTTGGCTCATGACCGATAAAATCCCCCACGCCCCAGCTGAAAACGACGAGCAACCAAGAAATGCGCTTGATCGTTTTGTTATAAAGTTCAGTAATCTCGTTAGCTGGTTGTTTATTTTTACTGTATTGATTTCATTTTATGAAGTTGTGATGCGTTACGCATTCGATGCCCCGACCACATGGGTACATGAAACAGCTTCTTTCATCGGTGGTTCTTTATTCATTATTGGTGGTATCTACGCGTTTGCTGCGAATAAGCATGTACGTGT
>NZ_JBFRSN010001135.1:0-2448 GCF_041473595.1 Vibrio sp. 10N.222.46.A1 | reverse complement strand
ACGAGCAGGCTACGATGGTTCAAATGGAGAGTCCCTGAAGCTATTAAATGCCGTTAATACGATTCATGTTAGCGGTGGTGTTGAGGTGGGGTTCGTCTATTTGAAAGAGGGATCAACTGACGGAAAAAATTACAGGAATATCGTGTATAAAAAGGAGGGGACTCGATTGAAAGTTTGTGAAAAGGGCGTTCTTACTCCAGGGAACATTTTAGCCCATGATCAAGTTACCTCATGCTACTCACTTTTCGACGATAGCATTATTTCCGTCGACGATTTATCAATATCCTCACAAGTGTTGAGCAAAAATGGGGTGAGCACTACGCTCACTGATTTGAATATTGTTGCGTCAATTCCGAGTGCTGGGATCTCTAAAGGCGTCGCTATAACCGTTAAGCAAAGGAATTGGCAATGACCTCGGTAAAGCAGCAAGCTGGAGTGGCTACGTTGTTAATCACATCTGTTTTAGTGTTGAGTGCTTTAATTGTTACTTTGGGCACCTATCGCAGCGTTTTTCATCAAATTAAGGTCGCGCAGAATGAAGTTCAAGTCCGCAAAGCTCATTGGAACGCCGAGGCTGGGTTGGAGTGTGGTTTTACCTATATAGCTGAAAATGATCTCACGGCAATTCCCAATGATTTAATGAATCACTGTCAGCAGTCGAAAGTCCTTACGTTGAAATCAGATAACCTAACACCGAATATATTGGTGTCGAGTGCTCACTATTTATCTCTGAACAAAGAGATAAGTTTTAACAATTCGTCGGGGCTAGGGGCGATGCAAACCAATTCGAGTTTGGAGTTTATTTCTGATCACAATATCGATATTACCCCAGATATTAGTCTTACTGCGGTCGGTGGTATTAACGAATGTGTGTCTGTTCGGTTCTTAGATAGTGTGATCTATAAAAACCAAGGCGGCGGGCGTCTGAAGACAATCACACCTACGGGCGGTCTCCCTCCTTTTCCTACCTTTGAGTCTTGCCAACCGACAACCGATATTAACCGCAATGCAACCATTGATTCAGTTGGGTCATTGCCTTCAAATGCTTTTCAATCAGATTTCAAATTTGACCCAGCCATCGATACTTTCTCTAATTACTTTGGGGTATCTAAAACGCCAGAAAATATTGACCAGATTAAGCGTGATTATCATGTGATTGACCTCATTGACAGGACTGTATCTCCCCCCAAGCACATTGATTTATTCAACGGGAAGTATCAAGGTAATAAGTGTAGCCAAGCGATTAATAACGCCTTTACTAGTGGCAAAGATAAGGTGTGGGTGATCGGTGATTGCGTGGTCTATCACCCACCAATTAATGTGGTAGAACCTATCCCCGGTGTTATTACTCCACGTTCATTAGTGATTCAAGATGGCATCGTTGCGAACGGTAATGCAAGTGTGTTTGATGGTTCCTTTTATCACCTAAATGATATGAGCATATACGACGAACCAGCCTCCCCTGATGTTGATACGGACCTATTGAGCGGCTTATGGGCCAAAGTTCCAAATACGATACCTATCGCCGGCTTAGTGCAGAACAATTCGGTTTATATTGGATTTGCTTCTTTTTTTCCCAAGGGAGGGATGTTCTTTGATTCAGTTGGCGGGTTATCGACAATTCAAGGTTCGATTAACTTAGATTACACAGGTGAATACAACCCCCATAGTGTTCCTTTGAAAGCCAAATGGAAAAAGGGATCATGGAATGACTTATAAACATTCCGGTTTTAGCTTGATAGAGGTCCTGATCTCTTTTCTATTGATCGGTATCGCTTCGCTAGGGTTGGTTAAGCTACAGGTCTATGCAGAACAAAAATCGGATTACGCGTTGCACAGTGTAGAAGCGCTTCATTTTGCTGAAAGGCAGATGGAGTATTATCGAACTCGTGTATCGGATGTGGGGGGAGCTGTAGGGTTAATCCTTTTTACGGATCTCAATCAAGCGGACTACTGTCGCAATGCGACAAGTTCGGATCCTTTATCTGGTTTGTCGGGCTCTGGGTATACGATGAGCTGTGAGGTGACAAATGCCAGTGGTGCCTTGTCTCACGCTTTGAAAAACATTACGGTGACTGTTGCATGGCGAGATCGCATGAACCGTGCGCAAAGCATTCACCTCGAAACTATGCTCTCCAAATACAGTGAGTTTGATTGATCTATTAAGCAAACGTTTACTGCATGCCAAGCCCTACGCTTCTCCTTTACTGATAGTTTTCACTCCTCGGACATTGTTTACGTGCCAGTTAAAACTCTGTATATGGAATGGTGTTTTTTGTGTTTTTATATTGTTGCTGTTGTACAGTATTTTTGCAAAATATGTCTCCATTTATGGAAAATGATGTGGAACCTTGTGCTTTTTAACAGCGACTTTAATAGAATATGTGCTGTACCAATAGGCCATGGTCAAAACTTATATTAGGCCTAAACAAACAACATCACATATGG
>NZ_JBFRSN010001134.1:0-3841 GCF_041473595.1 Vibrio sp. 10N.222.46.A1 | reverse complement strand
GGTTCTTACGATACACCGAAAAGAAGTCTCGACACGACGCCGTGCCACATTGAACGATACCGAGCTCTTCAAATGCCAAAACATGGCTTTGATCGACAAACTCTTGGTGCGTCTTTTCAGAGATCTCATACCTTTCTTGTTTATCACTCATATCACTGCTAACTCATTCTATTGGCCAACTTATCAAAGTGGATAGTTTGGCAAAAGTTTGTGATGAGTCTGAAGAATACAGCGAAAACAAATGCCGATAAACTTCTCGCATAATCACTACCGGGGAAATGCGATGCTCTCGACATATCGTCATTTGGACAAAGAGTTTTGGCAAAAACTATTACACATTGGTTTACCTGTCTCACTGCAAACCATGTTGTTTTCATTACTAGGCGTGGTCGATATTTTTATGGTCAACCAGCTTGGTGATTCTGCAACCGCCGCTGTTGGTGTTGGCAACCGTATCTTCTTCTTCAACTTGATCATGGTATCGGGGATTAGCGGAGCTGTGAGCGTGCTAGCTTCGCAATATTTTGGTGCCGGTGATTTCAACGGAATTCGACGTACACTAGCGCAATCATGGGCACTTTCGATCTTTGCCATCATTCCCTTTGTGTTCATCTATACATTGGCTCCTGAATCAGTCGTGTCTGTGGTGGCCTCAGACCCTGATTACGTCCGCTTGGCAACGGATTACCTTTGGATAACAGGAGCCAGCCTTATTGGTACCGCTGTAGTTGTGCCGCTAGAGAGTGCACTTCGCTCTGTGGGCGAAGCCAAGCTCCCCACCAAAATCAGTATCTGGGCAATCATCGTCAATGCAATTCTCAATGCCCTATTGATCTTCGGCTTGTTTGGGTTTCCAGAACTGGGTGTGGTTGGTGCGGCTATTGGCACCACAGTATCTCGATTCTTTCAAACCATTGCATTGCTTGTTATGGCAAGAAAACATTACCCGCACCTATTCCCGACGTTAAGCAATTGGCGAGATGCGTTATTACCGAAGCATAGAAAGAAGTACTTTACGGTGGCTATACCTATGTTGGTTCACGACACTGCGTGGGCGGGCGGGATTCTTATTTACAACGTTATTGTTGGCCAAATGGGGGTTGGAGAACTTGCGATCATTTCCTTGCTATCGCCTGTCGAAAGCATTTTGATCTCTGCTTTTTTGGGTTTTGCGGTTGCGGCTTCCATCATTCTAGGTAACGAGATCGGTGCGAAGAACTATCAACGTGTCGAGAATACAGCTTGGGGCTATGTGTTAGTGAGTTGTGGGCTTGCTGCTTTACTAGCGTTAATGTGCTTTATCGCCAAACCCGCGATCGTATACATGATCGGTCTTACTCACTTAGAGCTCAAAGATACGGCCGTTAACGTTACCTTAGTAATGGCACTCGGTATGGTACTAAGAGTCTTCAATATGGTTGGTATAGGCGGAGTGCTAAAAAGTGGTGGAGACATCAACTACAGCATCTTCATCGACATATTCGGCCAGTGGGCCATTGGTATTCCCCTCGCCTACTTTACTGCTCTGGTGTTGGGGTGGCCGCTAGAATGGGTTTTGATGATTGTGCTGCTGGAAGAGCTAGCGAAGATAGCTTTAACTAGCCAGCGGATTCACTCTAAGAAATGGATCAACAACTTAATAGAAGAGCCAGATCAGGTCGTTGCTTGAATGGTAGTTTAAGCGAATAAACGAAAAGAACTCACACCCAAGGGCCGATTGGTTGCATTGCGCTAACCATGACGCCCTTTTTCGTTTTACGAGTGTGCTAAGCCACGACAACTGTTATATGTCAGTAAATCGATGAATGATTTGGTTTGAACTACCACGCCAATCCAACATTGGATCCGCTTTATCTTGTTCAAAGCGACCATCAATCAAAGTATCGACGTATTCAAGCACTTGCTTCTGATTTTCATCGAGTTCGTCGAGCTCGTAACCCGTCCACACCCAGATGTCTTTACCTTCACACTCTGCTTTTACACGCTGAACAAGCTGAAGCACTTCAGATACGTTTGCAGGATGCAGAGGATCACCACCAGAAAGCGACAAGCCACGACGCTTGATTCGCGGATCGTTCAGATCAGCGATAATGTGGTCTTGCAGTTCTTGAGTGAACAAGTGCCCTGAGTCCAAACTTTGCGTCGATTGGTTATAACACCCGCGACACTGGTGCACACAGCCCGACACAAACAAAGTGCAGCGTGTTCCTGGGCCGTTTACAACGTCGATTGGGTGATATTGATGGTAGTTCATAAGGCAGTATTGAAAACTCGTTATTGCTTAATAGTTTGAAGCGAAATGCTGTAAGATCTTAAATAAAAGAATTGGTATCGACATAGCGCCGATACCAATCTTGTTTCTTGAAACGTAGCTCTTCTTAGTAAGATAGCTAATGATCTTAGAGCTTACTAAAGGTGCTTCACGCGGCGTTTAACTTCTTCTTGCTTACCGAAGTTAAATGGTCGTGCATCTGGGCTACCAAGGTAACCACAAACGCGGCGCGTTACCGACACTTTGGTTGAGTCATGGTTACCACACTTAGGACACGTAAAGCCTTTACTTGTACAGTCGAACTCACCATTGTAGCCACATTCGTAGCACTCATCAATTGGCGTGTTGGTGCCGTAGTAAGGAACACGTGTGTAGCTGTAGTCCCATACGTTTTCTAGCGCTTCGATGTTCTTCTGCATGTTCGGGAATTCGCCGTAACAGATGAAACCACCGCTAGAGATTTCTGGATAAGGCATCTCGAAATCGATCTTGTCGTATGGGTTCACTTTCTTCTGTACGTCTAAGTGGAAGCTGTTTGTGTAGTAGCCACGGTCAGTTACACCATCAATTACACCAAACTCTTTGGTATCGATGCTGCAGAAACGGCTGCATAGGTTTTCACTTGGTGTGCCGTATAAGCTGAACGCGTAACCTGTCTCTTTTGTCCAAGATTCCACTTCACGCTTCATGTACTCCACCAGCTCAAGCGCTTTAGCACGCATTTCGCCATCGTCATACAGGTGAACGTCTGTGCCGTAAAGTGCTGTCATCGCTTCATGGATGCCAATGTAACCAAGAGAAACAGATGCACGGCCATTCTTGAAGATATCGGCAATAGAATCGTCTGCTTTCAAACGAACGCCACAAGCGCCTTCCATGTATAGGATTGGCGCAACACGCGCTTTCACGTTTTCTAGACGAGAAATACGAGTTTCTAGAGCGCGACGAGCTAGCTTCAATTTTTCATCAAGCAGTTCGTAGAACTTAGCCATATCTTGTTTTGCGTTAATAGCAATACGTGGCAAGTTCAAGCTAACAACACCTAAGTTGTTACGGCCTTCATGAATCAACTCACCGTTTTCTTCGTAAGTATTCAAGAAGCTACGGCAGCCCATAGGCGTTTTAAATGACCCTGTCACTTCTACCACTTTGTCGTAGTTAAGAATGTCTGGGTACATACGCTTAGATGCACACTCAAGCGCTAATTGCTTGATATCGTAGTTTGGATCTTGCTTCTGGTGGTTCAAACCATCTTTGATTGCAAAGACCAGTTTAGGGAACACGGCTGTTTTGCGGTTCTTACCCAAACCTGCGATGCGGTTTTTCAAGATAGATTGCTGGATAAGTTTTGAACCCCAGCTTTCACCAAGACCGAAACCAAACGTGACGAATGGTGTTTGTCCGTTAGCCGTGTGTAGCGTGTTTACTTCGTATTCCAAAGACTGGAAAGCGTCGTAACACTCTTTCTCTGTACGAGATATAGCAAAAGCTTCTGGGCTGTGAATGTCCCATTCTTTCGCTAGTGATAGGTGTTTCTCGTAACTCGCCATTACGTACGGTTCTAGAACC
>NZ_JBFRSN010001133.1:0-1955 GCF_041473595.1 Vibrio sp. 10N.222.46.A1 | reverse complement strand
CAACCCCAGATTCCCTATTACGTTCGTACCTCACTTGAAGGAATGACGAAGGTAAAACCAACAAACCTAGAGTCCCTACTACGTTCGTAGCTCACTTTAGGAAATGAAGAAAGTAATACCAACAACCCCAGATTCCCTATTACGCTCGTGCCTCACTTTAGGGAATGACGGCTGCTTTTTATTCGATCCTGACATTAAGGGATGACGGCGAAGTGATTAATTACAACTTCCGACTCCGTCATCCTCGAGAAGGAGGAACGACTGAGTCGGGGATCTGCTTCATCTAGCTTTATTTCTATTTCTGCGCTGATGGAATATAGCTAGAACCTAAGCAACAACCTTATACTGCTTCTCCATCTCACTGACACCTAAGCCAGAGTGTTTTGTCACTTTAAGCTGAACGGGCACTCGCTCTTTCAGTGCTTCAACGTGGCTAATGACACCGATCATCTTGCCTGATGCATTCAAGTTATCGAGCGCATTAAGGGCAATGTCCAATGTGTCGCTATCCAGCGTGCCGAAACCTTCATCCAAGAACAGAGAATCAATACTGGTTTTGTAGCTCACAAGATCAGAAAGCGCTAATGCCAACGCCAAGCTCACCAAAAAGCTTTCGCCACCTGATAACGTCTTGGTATCACGCATCACATCGCCCTGCCATGTGTCGAGCACTTGCAGTTCTAAGCCATCATCGGCTTTACGTTTTAGCTCGTAACGACCATGCAAACGTTGTAGCTGCTTGTTCGCAAGGTACACCAAGTTTTCCAACGTTAAACCTTGGGCAAACTTACGGAATTTATCGCCGTTCTTAGAGCCAATAAGTGAGTTCAAACGAGAGATATCATCAAACTCGACCTGCTGCTCGTCGATCTGCTTGAACAGATCTTGCTGATTACTGCGGTTCTGGCTATCCGTTTCAAGATTGGCAGAAATTGCGCCGATCTTGGTTGCATGGCTTTGTTGTTCGTTTTGACACTCAGTCGTCGCTTCTTCAACTTGCTGTTGGTTTTGCTCTTGCCACGCTTTAGCATTCTCGTGGTTTTGCAGCTCCACGTGCGCAGCTTTTGCTGTGTTCAACCTTGCTTGTGCACTGACAATCGCTTCGTCTAAAGACTTCTTCAGGCTTTGAAGTTGAGTTCTAACCTCTTCATCTAACAACGCCGCTTCAAAATTAGCTTCATCTTCGAACGGGCTGGTTTTCAGTGCTTCTAACCAAGCATTCGACGCTTGTGTGTAGCTCGATTGCTTACTGACTAACTCGTCCGAGAAACCAGTGTGTTTGGTTTGCTCAGTTCGATGTTCAAGTTCGCTGCGGTTAAGCACCAACTGAGCGGCATCAAATGCATTTACCGCTTCAATGACTTTTTGCTTCATCGCATTGCTGGTGGCTTGAATGTCTTTGTCACCAAACAACTCTGTTCTTTCAGCCGTTACACGAGTCAGTCCTAGCACCAGAGACTCACTCTCTTGCGTCAGTGTCGCGAGCTCTTTCTCAACACTGCTTAGCTTGTCGTCTAACATTTTCAATTCGGCATTTTGAGTAATCAGTTGCTTCTCAATATCAGCCTGTTGCTGTTTGGTTTTCTGCCATGTGCTTGATGCCTGTGATTTCGCAGTAAACCAATCATCGATATGTTCAAGTTCAGGCGCTTCGATAGAAGTTTGAACAATGCTCTCTTTCAAAGCGTTCCATTGCTGATCTTTCGCTTGAGCAATCTGTGCCACTTGTTCGTTTGTGACTTGGTTTTGCTTATTCAGATCCGCTAAGCGTTGCTCGGCCAACTCGAGATTAGACTGAGCCTTGTCAGCCATAACACTTACAGACAAGCGTTGTTTCTCCGCTTCAGCATAGTGTGCTTTAGCATCGCCCAACGCTTTGAGTTGCTGCGCGCTGTGACTTAGTTGAAGTTCACACTGCTGAGCAAAGGTCGCGACTGTAGCTTCATTGCCTAAAT
>NZ_JBFRSN010001132.1:0-3610 GCF_041473595.1 Vibrio sp. 10N.222.46.A1 | reverse complement strand
GTGCTTCCGTCTATCAATACTGTTGTTGGTTTGATGGCTGACGGCATGATGGTGCTTGTGGGCTGGACAGACGAATTCCCATGGCTTGCTGAAATTTTGGGCTATGTCTCGATTGCGGGTTTATCCCTTGGTGGTGTGGTAGCAACATTATCGCTTGCGATGGGTATTGGACAAATGATGTCGGCAGGTTGGGCCGTCACCATGACAGGTTTAAATAGCATCATGAAGTTGTTCCGCATTAGTACGATAGCTAGCGCTGCAGCAGCCTGGTTATTTAATGCCGCTTTATGGGCTAACCCAGTCACATGGGTCGTGGCTGGTATGGCACTGCTAATTGGTGGTGTGGCTGCTGCAATCTATTGGTGGGATGACTTAACCGCAGCATTCAAAGACACGGCTTGGTTTGATGTTATTGCAGGAGCGATTGAGGGTATTGTTGATTTGCTTAATATGCTCCCTGGTGTGGACATTGAGTTGGGTAGTAAGGTGGAGACGCCAGAAATCAGTGCCGCGGTTCAAGCTGAGCGAAATGCCCCTAAATCAATTGAACCCATGACGTTTGAAGCGCCAACCATGCCAACAGTAGCTAACGGTGAAAGCATTGCCGAATACAAACAACCGGGTGCTCTGCCAACGCTACCGCCAAGTATGGTTCAAAATGTGACGACTAACCACAAACCACAAGGGAGCAATGTGAACTCTTACGGTGACGTTTACATCACCGCGCCAAACGGGGTCACTCCAGATCAGTTAGCAGAGTGGGATGAACTCAATGCCGGATGATAAGAAGTATAGAGACATAAAAGTGATTGACGGAGGGTGGGAGATGGACGCAGGCCAACAGCCAACCGAATGCAGTAATTTGTACAGTATTGCTCAAGACATTAAGCACACCATTATGGAAGCCGGTTTGGCTCGTCAATTGGTTGCTGAACGAAACCCGGCTTTGCGAGCTGATGTGATGGTACAGATTGAGCAGCTAGCTGAGGGTGATGTACGAGTCGTTCCAGGTACCGCAACCGCAACAGAACGGGAAACGGGTGAAATGATCTTAACCGCGACGGCTTATGAATATGGTGAGTTTGAGGTGACAATATGAGTAAACGACCAAGCGCAGACTTTATCGATATCTTAAGTGAGTCGGGTGTGCCGGTGACCGAAGAGGAATTCGAGGCCAAGTTAAAACAAGAAGTGGCTGGGGCTGGCTGTAAGGTATCTAATGACTCTGAAATGTCACCGTTCTGGCGATGGGTTCGTGCTGCAATAATAACACCGTGTGTCTGGTTAATTAGAACGCTACTTGCTAAACACGTGATGCCGAATATCTTTGTGGCGACGGCAGAGCGTTGGGCCTTAGAGTTGAAAGCTTGGGAATACGACATTGTTCCGAAAGGGGCAGAGAAAACACAAGGCAATATCACCTTAACCAAGGTGAACGCTGCTGATGCTGTGACGGTCGAAGCTGGCGCAGTAGTTCAAACTTTGCCGATTAGTGGAGTGGTGTATAAAGTTCGTGTGCTGGCTGAAACCGTGATTGATTCAGGTCAGCTGACGGGGAAAGTGCTCGTTGAAGCATTGGAAGCTGGCTCTGATTTTAATTTGCCAGCAGGTTACTTCAATATTATTCCAGAACAGATCCCAGGGATTGTTGATGCGGTTAATGAGCCTGATTGGATCACCCAACTGGGTGCAAACACTGAAAGTAATGAAGAGTTGGCACTGCGTATTCAGAATGCTTTCACTAGTTCAGGCGAGTGGCACATTGATGACGTTTACCGCTCGATTATTTCAAGTGTCGCTGGGGTTCGTAGCGATAATATCTATTTCAAAAATACAGGTGAAGTCACGCCAGGAACGGCAGAAGCTTTGATTTTAATGGAAGTCGGTGAAACCCCTCAATCAGTCATTGATGAGTTAAATGACCACATTATGACTAAAGGGCATCACGGTCACGGTGATGTACTGACTTGTAAGGCCATTCCAGATGCTGAGCATGATGTGCTCGCCGAGGTTATTTTAGTGGAGAGCCTAGACGAGCAAGCGCAAGTGAACGAGTTATTAGAAGTCGAAGGTCGTATTAGGGCGGCATTTCGCGAAACGGCCGCTTATCCAGAGATGACTCGCTCTAAACCAGAAAGCCGTTTCAGTCTTTCTCTACTTGGTACCGAAATCCACACCAATATGACGGAGGTCGAATCGGTTAAGTTCACCGTAGGCGGAAAGGTGCAAGAAGACATCATCAGTGGCTTGGAACAACCTCGTTTGAAAACGCTAACGGTAAGGGGATAACTCATGTCTGAACATCAATATTACGATCAAAAACAATCCCCCCCAAAGTTACCAGGAGTGGTCATCCCTTGGTGGCAAGATGGAAGTACCACCTCGGAGGAAATCAAAGAGCCACACTTTTTATCGAAAGGGGTGTTCGTATTTTTTCAAATGGTTTGGAGTTGGTTGTTGTTTCCGCTTCGCCAAATGGATGCCCTGACATGCAGTGAAAAGACTTTGGAGTTAATGGCTTGGGATCGAGACATTAAACGCTTTGAGGGTGAACCGCTTTCATTGTTTCGTAAGCGAGTGAAATACGCAGCAGTGAATGCTAAAGACGCGGGGAGTGTTGCAGGTTTTAAGCGAATTTTTGAAAGGCTGGGTATTGGTATAGTCACGTTTAAAGAGCGTGAGCAGGAAGCACAGTGGGACGTGTGCACCATCGAGTTAACAGATGATGATATTGCCAATAACAACAAGTTAGCTCAAACACTAATAGAACAATACGGGCGGACATGTCGACGTTACCGTTTTGAAGTGACGTACCCAGCAATTTTAACCATTGCTAGTGGTGAACTGGCGCATAACTTCAGTCTGTTTCTAGCCGGGACTCAGCAAGCCGTTGACATGAACGTGAAGCCACAGCCAGTTGAACATCGACAACAAGTATTTATTGCCAATTTTTAGGTTGCGACCTTTTTGGTATCGAGGAGGTACCCAATGAGCCAAACGGCAATCCCACTCGAATTCGAGCGTTATTTGCAAAATCAAATGAGTGCTGGTGAGGCACCAGACATGAATGAAATGATTTTTGCGTACATTCCGAGGTTAGATCCAAGCCAACCAATTGACCGTGAAAATGGTTTGCCGGATGCTTCGCTCTGGGTTTACCAACAAGACATCGAGCAAGTGGGCAAACTGGGTAACAATGCACTGGCGTATTCAGTTGTGATCCCTGGTACGGTTTCAAGGTTTACTTTCAACTCGATTTATTTACGTGATAAGAATGCCCCGAACTCTTGTGGAATGGTGGTGCATAAAGCGAATGAGACCAAGGAACATGGCATGGTGAGCACTAAGTCATTGGTACAAGCCTATGACGGAGCCGCTCAAATTGCCGGAATTACAATTGATGCTTCAACGTGGCAGATTGACTATCACGCACGATTGAAAGGGATGGAAGAAGAGCATCGTTTGGTTTGTTTCGATAATTATGGACACACTGCTTTTATTGTGGGGGTTGACGTTACCCAACAAGCTGATCCGAATAAATACAAAGTGAATTCTGGTGTTGTTTATGTTGGTGGTTTACGAGGGGTGTTGAATGGGGAAGTGCTGCAAA
>NZ_JBFRSN010001131.1:0-612 GCF_041473595.1 Vibrio sp. 10N.222.46.A1 | reverse complement strand
AGTCTCTTCTTTAAATAAGCTAGCTATAACCTCTTGGTATTGCATAAGGTTAAACGTAGAGTTGTCATTGTTATATTTTTGTTGCTTGTTTGCTAAATATGGTTGAGACACTAACGACGTAACCAGCATCTGGTAATAATGAAAGTTTGACTCGTTACAGCCATCAACTAAATAAAGAAGATTTTCAAGAGTCTTATTGTAGGTGTAACCAAACTTAGACTCTTTAAGGCGTTGAACATTTTCGTAATTGTATGAACTTCCGCCAAAAGTGAATAGTAAAAAGATGTTAGGCGAAGCTTCCCAAAACTCGATAAGTTCAGAAAGTAAGTGTTGTAGTTGTATTCCATCCACTCTCTGATACTTTGAGAACTGCTCTTGAAAACGACTTGTATGCTCTTCGATGAGCTGATCAAACAATTGCTCTTTGTTATTAAAGTAATAAAGAATTAACGCGGGGCTTACACCCGCAGACTTAGCAATAGACCGAATTGAAACTTTACTATAAGGCTGAGAAATAAATAGCTTTTCTGCTGAGCTCAAGATTTTTGTTCTTTTGTCATTTAGCATCAGATTGTATCCTCACCTATTTGTTTATATTACCCGCGCATTCTA
>NZ_JBFRSN010001130.1:0-558 GCF_041473595.1 Vibrio sp. 10N.222.46.A1 | reverse complement strand
CATCAGTAGTTGCAAGAGGTAGAAAAACAGCCCAGTTGGCTCGTAAATACGCTTGCCCAGTGGTTTTATAACGCGAAAAGGTAACCGCTGCATGCTGCTCAGCCTTATCCAGTGCCTCTACAGGCTCTTGTGCGTGCTTATCAAACTGGTAGCTTTTAGGCCAGCCCATTTCTGCCGTTTTCAGTGTTTTCAATCGTGAATCAGCGATGATCTGCTCACATCCCGCATACTCTAAAACATGGCTATTATCTTGTACTTGGGCACGTATTTGGCCGCTGAACATCGCATTAATACTTCCGTTAGAAAGTATCTCTTCCCCATTAAAAGCGCTTCGACTCGACTCTGGCTCCAAAGTAATGTGCGTAATAGTTTCAAACTCACCACGTAACGTTTCCTTATAAAAAACGATGTCGTTGAGATGTTTGAGTTGAGGCAAAATTTCAGATGTTTTTTCAGCTAGATGTTGTTCAGAGAAGAAATCAGGTAAGGAATGGCCATCACTGATATTGTTGATAATCATATTGTTGTTTTTGGCATCAACAAGGGCTTGAGTTCTCA
>NZ_JBFRSN010001129.1:0-434 GCF_041473595.1 Vibrio sp. 10N.222.46.A1 | reverse complement strand
CGGTAGGGCTTTTTATTGGTCGCAATTTAAGATACTAGGGGTTTAGTCACAGTAAAAAACTTGCTGAACCACCATTCGATGAACCATTACACGGGCTGCTTTTGAATGCGTGATTTACGCGCACTGAATGCAAACAACAAAATTACGGCCAAAACGAATGGTAAAACGTAAACGTTAAGGTTTTGCCAACCTACTGTTGACTCCAACCAACCAGACAGTAGCGCCGTGACAGTTACACAACCAAACACAACAAATTCATTGAACGCTTGTGCCTTGGCTTTATTTTGAGCTTGATACGACTGGCTGAATAAGCCTGTTGCAGCGATGAACATAAAGTTCCAACCCACACCAAGCACAACCAAAGCCGCTCTAAAGTGCCAAATTGATACACCATGGATATTGATGGCAATACTCACCACAAATAACACGCCACC
>NZ_JBFRSN010001128.1:0-4649 GCF_041473595.1 Vibrio sp. 10N.222.46.A1 | reverse complement strand
GTATATGAGTTAGGTTCGGTTAACCACACGGCTACAGCATCTGGCGTGGCGACTAATGGATCAAAATCGACATTAAATTGCCATTCAGACTCACTACGTCGATAGCCGTCATAAACCACGACAAAATCGTGCTCAAGTTTCTTACCTCTGTTCTCGCCCGCTTTAACGCTGGTGACTTCGTTCATCGCCAACAAGGCAATATGAGCGACATAATCACCTTTGCCTTCGTAATGCACGCTGAACGTATCGCCTTTATGGTTCACTGTTAATTTAGGATTAATTTGTTGTTGGAGCGATGGCAAGGTTCTGTCGAGCCAATTAAAGTAACCGCGCCACTCTTTTCCATCGACGACAAAGCCCGGAGTATAAACGCCACTTGTTACTCCATAAGCTTTGTACAAGCGTTGCTTTTGACTGAATGCCTTGCTAGCGAACTTGTCTCCCCACCCTAGGTAATCCCAGTAATCGACGTGATAGGCGAGCGGAATGACTTGTGTCCAAAGATTAGGGTGGTCTTCAAAAGTACTAAGGTAGGCATCAGCAGGCGGACAACTTGAACAACCTTCAGAGGTGAACAGTTCGATAACCTGCGCAGGTTGACCTTCATTACTCCAGGTTTGTGCCATCGACACAGAAGAGTAAAAGCCGATCGGTAAGGCAAGTAAACAGAGTTTAATCAATGATGAGTTGCGGCTGGCGTGTGACATACCGTGATCCTTGTACGAAGAGAATTTACTGGCGCTCAAATACAGACCGTTATGCCTAAGTCTTTCTTTCAGGTGATGAGTTTTCAGGTGCTTAGTTTATTTCAAATGCTTAGTTTCTTTGAGATACACAGCTTATTGCAGATACAAAAACGCCAGCTTCAGAAGCTGGCGTTTTCTTAAAATTCTATATTTTTACATGTTAACGCAGAGATTAACGGTTGATACCGATATCGCGTTGCATGTGACCAGATAGGTCGCTTGAGTAGTAACTACGTGGAGAGTTGTCTACAAAAAGAATATCGAAAATGTGTGCAATCAATCCTTTGAAGTTAACCGAGTAGGTCTTCTTATCCATAGAGTTAGGAACAGCGATAGTATTCATTTGCATTGCTTGAGCCATGATTGCCTCTCTATAAATTTGTTTATGTGGTTCGTTCTGATGACAAGAATAATAGGTGATCTTTTGCAGGTTAAAAAATGACTAAAATTAGATATTCGAATTAGTTTTTCTAATAAAACAAACCATTAACAACACGCTGAAATACATATTCACAAATGGTGACTATAAATTCGCAATGGCGTTAAAATCATGCATTTAGTACAAATACCATTCAAATCAAAGTGGCCAATGTCACAGAAATTTTACATAAATAAATTCCCCACTTCATCGACCACGTACCGATTATAAACTTTTCGATAAGTTATATTTGTTTCTAATTCACTTGTTCAATGTCTGGCTTCTTCGCATAAATCGACGCTATAACCGCAACCGTCATGGTAGAAATCAGCACCGCCAACGACCAATACGTCGGGATAGCCCATTCGCTATCAACCAGTAGCATTTTTACACCAATAAAGACCATGATGAATGCCAGTGCAGGCTTCAAATAAATGAACTTATCCATCATGCCTTGCAGTACAAAGTACAAAGAACGGAGACCAAGTAGCGCAAATACGTTTGCAGCAAGTACCAGGAACGGTTCTTGCGTCACAGCAAAGATAGCTGGGATAGAATCCAATGCAAACATCACATCCATAACTGCAATCGCACCGATCACCAACATCATTGGAGTGAATGCCCATTTTGCACCCTGTTTAACCATTAATGCAGGACCATGAAAATCCTCTGTTACCGGCATCACTTTACGAAGTAACTTCTCTGGTAATGTATTTACACTTTCCTCTTCGCCCTTGTCTAACGCCAGTTTAATACCAGTACCAATCAAGAACGCAGCAAACACGTAAAGCACCCAGTGGTATTCAGCCAACAGCTGTGCGCCTAGTGCGATCATAATTGCACGAAGTACCAGTGCACCAATTACGCCCCATAGAAGCGCACGTGGTCTTAGGTGCTCAGGAACTTGGTATTGAGCAAAGATCATCGCGAAAACAAATAGGTTGTCTACACTGAGTGATTTTTCTAGCAAGTAGCCCGTAATGAATGACACGGTTGCTTTTTGCGCTGTGTAGTCACTATTTGGCGCATAAATGTCCCAGAATAAGTAAATAGAACCAGCAAACAAAAATGCAAGTACAAACCAAAAAACGCTCCAGATTGCCGCTTTTTTAATTGTGACGTTCCCACCACGAGTCTGATAGATATCAATAGAGACGAGAATCACTGTTAGCAGGAAAAAACCCGCATAAGTCGTCATGATTGGCGATGATAAAAAGGATTCACTATTTGTAGATAATAGAGATTGAGTTGAGTTCATTATTCCTCCGGGCGGAAGAACTTTACAAAGACCTTCCGCAAACAAAACATATCAAGTTCCACGACGGATCTTGATTGTGATTGCGTTGGTCTCGTTGAAGTGAAATATGGGATTTCACCTTTACATACCGGATAGGCTCTTAGCCTAACGAGATGACGACATGTAAACTTGCGCTAACTACTCCCCAAACGCGTGGATAATATTCCCCTATTTGTGTTTCGTCTATTAAAATTTGCACTAGAAATACAAAAAAGGAGCAAATGCTCCTTTTTGATTGATGCCACCCTATCAAATAGACACTCGAATTGATTCTAAGAATAAATCTGCTAACCAAATTCACGATGGCACTGCGTAGTTACACTGCAAAACGATCAAGTTATAACTCTGCGCAAATTACAATCTTGCGTAAATTACAATCCTGCCGTCGGTATCAAATACACTAACGCAGACCAAACCGATACCCAACCAACCACCGCTACTGCATCTAACCAATCTTTCTTATCCATGCTTATCTCCACAAGAAGTGTGACCTGCAGGAATAAAGCATAAACAGTGCCAAATTTATAAACAGCTATAACTAATAATGTTAAGTGCAATCATTGATGCTGATTATCTAAAACACTCCATGCAATTCAGCGGTTCATTGTGTTTAAGAGACTCTGGGTATTCTTGTAGAAACTCGATAAAACAGTCTGCCATAGAATCGGTCGTCACCACGCCATCACCTATCATATCTAAGACGGCGTTATAGCCCTCTTTTCCTTTCATGGTGTAGGCTGACGACGCGCCTCGGTAAATTCGGTCACGAGAAACTGGCTGCCAACCGGATGTTTCAGAGTGTATTTCTAAATGGTGAATCCTATGCCCTATAGGCGCTTCTTTGTGGTAGCAGAACCTTAGATTATGAGTATAAGGAAAGCTGCCGGAACCTGTGCCCACGACACCATTATCGATCGCGTTATTGATTGCACCTTCAAGCATGCCAGCGATCGTTTCACCTTTTACTTCATACACACCAATGGGTACGGCAAACGGTAGTAGTTTTCCGGCAATATCGGCAACGGATACATCACCACTATTGAGTGAATTTCGCACTCCACCAGAGTTGTGAATCGCAAATTCAACCTGATGCCCTTTTTTGTTCATTAGGTAGTGAAATGATTGAGCAACCAAGGGCGCAAGCTGACTTGGACCTTTCTCATCCGGGATCCGAATATGGCGCAGTGTTGTGTCTGCATGAGCAATCACTTGTTGCTGAAGCTTTCGAACTCTCGGCTGGTATTTATCCGTCAGAATACTCTGCAGCTCAGGATCTTTTTTACACACTGCAATATTAGGGTGATTATTTAAAAACTCACATGCCATGTCGTGGGCATCGTCTTGCCCTACTTCACTCAATTTCGCGTCTATAAACAGTCGACGGCCTAACAGCAGTTCGTTCTTACCGTTGAAGTGAGTCACTTTGCCTTCAGCATCGAACTCGATTTCGCAGTGTCCTAGGCTCATGGCGTGGAAACCCGCTTGCACAACATAGGTGTCATCGACTTTCACTCCGTAATCATCATCTTTAACTAAGCCAATATCAGAGAAATCACCTTGTAAGCGATGACTATGACCACCAACAATGACACCAATACCTGTTACGTTGGCTGCTAACTCTAAATCAGCTTCGTAACCAAGATGACTAAGTAACACAATCTTGTTGATACCAGCTTTATGAATCTGCTCAATGGTCGCTTTTGCTGTTTCTAAAGCATTTTCAAATGGTGTATCGATATCTGGATTGGCAATGCCTGCCATTTTGTCGATGCTTAAGCCGAATATTGCAACCTTCTCGCCATCAAACTCTTTCGTTATAAAAGAGGCACTTCGCGTTACAGTCAGATAGGGTTTAACAATTTCGTTGTCCGCTAAGGTATGAGTTTTATTGATATCCTCATTCGATAGATTCCAGTTACCGGCCAACAGTGGGAATTTGATTCTTTTCGCGAAAATCGCAACGGGCTCATTACCCATATCTAGCTCGTGATTGCCAAGCGTCATGGCATCTATATTAAGGGCATTCAACAAATCGGCGTTGGCTTTTCCCTTGAATAAAGAAAAGTACAAAGTCCCCTGGAAGCAGTCACCAGCATGCAGGAACAGGGTTCCAACCTTCTGACGCTGGGCATCTTGTTCTATTTGTTTGAAGCGTGTTGAAATTCGAGCAAAGCCACCAGTACTGACA
>NZ_JBFRSN010001127.1:0-2145 GCF_041473595.1 Vibrio sp. 10N.222.46.A1 | reverse complement strand
GTGTGGGTTCTTGATAACAGCATCGGTTAGCAGACCACCTTGATCATAACCAACATAACCAGGAGGCGCACCGATCAAGCGGCTTACCGAGTGACGCTCGCCGTACTCAGACATATCAAAGCGCAGAAGCTCAATACCCATCAATTTAGACAGTTGAACAGTCACCTCTGTTTTACCGACACCAGTAGGGCCAGCAAACAAGAATGAACCAACAGGTTTATTGTCTGCTCCCAACCCTGCACGAGTTAGCTTGATCGCTTCGCTCAATACATCGATCGCTGGGTCTTGTCCGAATACCAACATTTTCATGCGGTCATCCAGTTTCTGCAGCGTATCTTTGTCTGAAGACGATACTGACTTCTCAGGAATACGCGCCATTTTCGCAACCATTGACTCAATATCAGCCACGCTTACCGTTTTCTTACGACGACTTGCAGGCGCCAAACGACTACGAGCACCCGCTTCATCAATAACGTCAATCGCCTTATCTGGAAGGTGACGTTCATTAATATACTTAGCAGACAACTCCACAGCGGCACGTAACGCTTTGTTGGTGTAACGTACTTCGTGGTGAGCTTCGTATTTTGGCTTCAAGCCAATCAGAATTTTGGTTGTATCATCTAGCGATGGTTCAACAATATCGATTTTCTGGAAGCGACGAGATAAAGCACGCTCCTTCTCAAAAATACTGCTGTACTCTTGGTAAGTGGTTGAGCCAATACAACGTAATTTACCGCTGCTTAATAGCGGTTTAATTAGGTTTGCCGCATCCACCTGACCACCCGATGCTGCACCCGCACCAATAATGGTATGGATCTCATCGATGAACAGGATAGCGTCTTCTTCTTTCTCGAGTTGCTTCAGAATCGCTTTAAAGCGCTTCTCAAAGTCACCACGATATTTCGTTCCCGCAAGCAATGAACCAATATCCAAAGAGTAAATCACGCTGCTCTGAATGATTTCAGGGACTTGGCCTTCAACGATGCGCCATGCAAGACCTTCAGCGATAGCAGTTTTACCCACACCCGCCTCTCCCACTAATAGAGGGTTGTTCTTACGACGACGACACAGAACTTGAACGGTACGTTCTAGCTCTTTGTCACGACCGATGAGTGGGTCAATGTTACCTTGCTTCGCTACTTCGTTAAGGTTGGTCGCAAAATTTTCTAGACGATCTTCTGAGTTAGCTTCTTCGGCATTCTCTGCACCACCAAATGAATCAGGAGATGAACCGCTATCGCCTTCATTGCTGCCTTTGGTAATACCGTGTGAAATAAAATTCACTATGTCTAAGCGGCTGATGTCGTTTTTCTTAAGAAGATATGCCGCGTGAGATTCTTGCTCACTAAAAATAGCCACAAGTACATTTGCACCTGTTACTTCGCTGCGACCTGAAGATTGAACATGAAAAACAGCGCGCTGAAGTACTCGTTGAAAGCTCAGCGTGGGCTGGGTTTCACGAGTCTCGTCGCTTTCAGGGATGAGTGGGGTCGTTTGGTCGATAAAAATATCGAGCTCATTGCGAAGAGCATCGAGATCAGCCTGACAAGCTTGGAGCGCTTCCTTGGCCGCATCATTTTCTAATAATGCTAGTAGGAGGTGTTCGACAGTCATGAATTCATGTCGCTTGTCTCGCGCACGAGAAAATGCGCCATTTAAACTCGTCTCTAATTCTTTATTTAGCATAAGTACCTCCTAAGGGAACAACAGTGTTGTTCGAGCAATTTACACTTGCTCCATTGTACATAGTAGCGGATGCTCATTTTCCTTTGAGTATATCGTTACCTGCGCTACCTTTGTTTCCGCTATTTCAGCACTGTATGTGCCACAAATAGCTTTACCTTCATAATGAACCTTGAGCATCACTTCCGTTGCTTTTTCGATATCTAGTGAGAAAAATCGCTCTAGGATCTCGATTACAAAGTCCATGGGCGTGTAGTCATCGTTATGTAATACAACGTTATACATTGCCGGTGGCTTTACTTTCGTTCTCTCTTTCTCCAGTAAATCTGAGCCTGGAGATGCCCATTCAAAGTTTCTGCTCATATTAGCTTTGCTAAGGGTTATTTTTCGGAAGTAGTGAATGTTTAGTTAACTCAAATTTACCACATTCACGCATTACGGTGTACTAAGAAACTGCACCAA
>NZ_JBFRSN010001126.1:0-1489 GCF_041473595.1 Vibrio sp. 10N.222.46.A1 | reverse complement strand
CTATTAACCAGAAGGGAATGCCTCAATGATGTATATGTCAGAGAGACCGATGTCTCCCAAAACCAAGCTATTTCGCTACCTTGCTTTAACGGGCAATTTGTCGCTTTTATTCTGGGTGGTTGCTTGGCAGATGACACTTTCACCGCACCCTCACCTCAGTAATGTAACACTGGCGATTGCTTGGGCTATACCGCTGTTACTACCATTACCGGGAATATTATCGGGCAAGCCTTATACGCATGCTTGGGCGAATTTCGTCTTAATGCTCTACTTCCTACACGCGTTAACTATTATGTATGTAGACGGTGGAGAGCGCTTGTTAGCCGCTGTAGAACTGCTTTTGACGACTCTAGGCTTCGCAGGCAATATATTATTTACCCGTTTTAGAGCCAAAGAGTTAGGCATCAAGTTGAAGCGCCTTTCCGAAGTAGAAAAGAAAGAGAAAGCTAAGTTCGAACAATAATATTGGTTCGATGCTCTAGATCTGACATGACAACAGATAAACAAAAAGCCCTGCGAGATTTCTCTTGCAGGGCTTTTTTCGTGATTTCATATCAATCTGTCATGTCGGTAGACGATTACGAGCGAACCCATTCGTATACTAAGCTTGGCTTAGCGTGCACTGGCGCTGTGACTGGTAGCGCTTCCTCATCAGATTCACCTAGCGTCACCTCAGTTGTATTTGTTAGCTCAGCACCTGTAGATAACTCACTGCCTTTCATCACTTGAACGCTTGGGGTAGTTTCATTGCCCATCGCATCAGTAACAACAGCAGAGTCATCGCCTACAGACATAATGTTATCTTGCGCTTCAAATTCTGGGCTCACTTCAGGTTCGATATAAGACTCTTCAACCTTCGCGACTTGGCGAATGCTTTCAACTTCTTGTTCAAACTCTTGTTGGGTCGATAACAAATGAATTCGGAACGTCACTTCATTGTTTTGAATTTGTAGAATATCTAAGCTTGCCACCGAGTTTAGACGCTTCAGTGCATTCTCCAATTGGAAGAAGTCTTGCGCGTTATTCAGGCTGATAAACTGCGTTAAGATTGATTCCGAAGATTCACTCGCCACCGTTACTGCACTCTTACTCGCGTAGTAGTTACTGATTTGGTCAACAAGCTTCTTAGAAGTCGTCGCGCTGTTGCCCGATACCGAACCACTCACAGGCGATGTTGGCGCGCTCGTCAGTTGGTTTGGTTTTTGATCATACAAAGTCCAGCGTAATCCAGAAGACTGTGCCTTAATCACCAAAACAGCATCAACAGGGTAACGTTGACTCGCGTTGCTAATCGGTGTGACAAAGCTGCCCCACAAATCCGAGGTGGCCACTCCCGTAACATCATCAAAATCACCAACAGGAAACATCAAAGGCAAACCGCGCTCTTTTGCATTGGCTTGTAAGCCTACAGCTAACAGTGAGTTGGAGTGTTCCCAGACAATGTTCTTGTCGTAGTTACTCTCTTCTACCAGCCAAACAAGAATATTTG
>NZ_JBFRSN010001125.1:0-327 GCF_041473595.1 Vibrio sp. 10N.222.46.A1 | reverse complement strand
CTTGAGCTGTTCAAACGGATTCTCCTTATCCGGAGGGAACTGCATCAAGAACAACATTACTTGGCGAACAGAATGCAACCTGATGAACTCATGCAAGATCACTCGCCAGCAATGCATTGAAGGTCGAGCCACCCGCACCATTAATGGTATTCCCACCACGCTCAATTGTTGGAAATATCGGATAGACCATCATTGTAACCGCCCTAATACCTGCGCAAACCTCCCGAAAGACTGTACGACTCAAACTCAACATTGCAGCCTTAAGCAAAATGGGGTGTGCATCGAGCAAGAGGTCACAAAGCGTTGTGTTGAGAAGACATGCCGAGC
>NZ_JBFRSN010001124.1:0-1043 GCF_041473595.1 Vibrio sp. 10N.222.46.A1 | reverse complement strand
GATACGCGGCATACTTTTTAGAGATCCATTTATGAATATGAAGCCCTGTTTTACGAACAAGATACAAATCTATAGCAGCTAGAATCACCAAACCGATTACAGTTCCCATTACAAAACCTCCATGCTCATTAAATTGTCACTCTAGCAAATAGGACAGAAAAGCACCGTGAACCTAGACATACTATCAATGCAAGTTGGATGAATTAACGCGGCCTGATGTTTTCAGCCACACGCCACAGCACACCACTTGGGTCAGTGATACAAAACTCAAGCATTCCCCAAGGCTGTTCAACAACCTCGGAAACGGTAACTTCAAATTCCGACACTACATTAGAGTTCTGGATGTGTTGATACCAACTTTTTACGTCTTCAACCAGCAAGTGCATCATGTAATTGTGACAGTGCGCAGGTTCATAAAAGTTTTGCAGAAGGAACGCACAACCGCCGTGTCGTAGATAGGCGATATCGTGAAATTCAGACATCACTTCGAAGCCGATTGACTGGTAAAAGCGCTTGGATAAATCGAAGTCTTTCGCGGGTACGAAAGACTTAATTTCTGAGACTTTGAGGTTTTCCATCCTACATCCTTATAGTGTTGATATTCTTGTGCTGACACGCTTAACGCTTTAAGTGGTTACGGCGTTTATTCAGAGCTCTTATTCAGAGTCTTGCTGAAATGAGTCAACTTCGGCTTTAGTTAGATAACGCCACTGGCCTGCTTCAACATCCAAACGAACGTCACCAATCTGTTCACGGTGTAGGCCAACAACTCGATTCCCGACCGCAGCAAACATTCGTTTTACTTGATGAAACTTGCCTTCTGTAATGGTCAACAGCACTTGTTTACTGGTAATCACCTCGAGCTCTGCCGGACGCGTCGGTTTTTGTTCGCCCTGCAATTGAATGCCCGCTTTGAACTTATCAGCGACATCGTCTTTGATACCTCGTGACAATGTCACGCGGTACACCTTCTTACATGACTTGGTTGGCAGCGTAATATTGAATGACCAGCGCCCATCATCGGTAATCAAGACTAAGCCTGT
>NZ_JBFRSN010001123.1:1258-1475 GCF_041473595.1 Vibrio sp. 10N.222.46.A1 | reverse complement strand
GTTCGGGTAAATCAACGACCTTGTACGCTGGCCTGCAAGAACTCAACAGTAACGAACGCAACATCCTTACCGTTGAAGATCCAATCGAATTTGATATTGATGGTATTGGTCAAACACAGGTAAACCCTAAGGTTGATATGACCTTTGCGCGCGGCTTACGCGCCATTCTTCGTCAAGACCCGGATGTGGTAATGATTGGTGAGATCCGTGATTTAGA
>NZ_JBFRSN010001123.1:0-495 GCF_041473595.1 Vibrio sp. 10N.222.46.A1 | reverse complement strand
TGAGATCCGTGATTTAGAGACTGCTGAGATCGCTGTTCAAGCCTCTTTGACGGGTCACTTAGTCATGTCGACTCTTCACACCAATACGGCAATCGGTGCGATCACGCGTCTGCGTGATATGGGCATTGAACCTTTCTTGATCTCTTCTTCTCTGCTGGGTGTTTTGGCTCAGCGCTTGGTTCGTACTCTGTGTAACGACTGTAAAGAACCTTACGAAGCCGATAAAGAACAGAAAAAGCTGTTTGGTATGAAGAAGAAAGAGAGCCTCACACTTTACCATGCAAAAGGTTGTGAAGAGTGTGGCCATAAAGGTTATCGAGGTCGTACCGGTATTCATGAGCTACTGATGATTGACGATTCGGTACAAGAGCTGATTCACAGTGAAGCTGGAGAACAGGCAATTGAGAAAGCGATTCGTGGCACAACCCCAAGTATTCGAGATGATGGCTTGAGCAAAGTTCTGAAAGGGGTAACTTCCTTAGAAGAAGTGATGCG
>NZ_JBFRSN010001122.1:0-2267 GCF_041473595.1 Vibrio sp. 10N.222.46.A1 | reverse complement strand
AAGTACCAGCAATACCTTCAAGTTGGATTACTTTCGCTTTCTCGCCTACTTTTTCCATGATGAAGTGACCTGCCATTTCGCCGCCGATTACGTTATCAGAAGCAATGTGGCTCACTACGTCACCACGGCTTGCGCCACGGTCTAGCGTTAGTACAGGGATGTTTGAACGGTTAGCAATACGAATAGCGTTAGATACTGCATCTGAATCTGTAGGGTTAATCAGGATTGCCTTAACACCACGAATGGTTAGATCTTCAATGTTCGAAAGCTCTTTGCTTGGGTCGTTTTGAGAATCAAGAACGATAAGCTTGTAGCCTAGCTCTTCAGCTTTCGCTTCTGCGCCATCTTTCATGGTTACAAAGAATGGGTTATTCAATGTAGACAGAACGATTGCCATTGTATCTTGCGCCTGTGCAGACACAGATACTGTTGTAGAAAGAAGGGCAGCAGAAATAAGAGTCGCTAATTTTTTCATGGTGTAAGTCCTTTATGTAGGGTGAGCTAGGTTGGATAACCCTAGCTCGTTGTTACATTATTTATAGATTTAATGTTTATAGGTTTGTTACTGATAGATCTTTTTATTAAAGGTGCTTTTTCTATGGGTTTTCTATAGATAAAGCAGGGTGTTGCATTGACTCAAACTAGAGTCTTATTTGTTTTTGTTATCGACCAATACTGCCAGAAGAATAACCACTGCTTTTGCAATCATCTGGTAGTAAGAAGATACGTCTAATAGGTTGAGGGCGTTGTTTAGGAAGCCGATTATCAGTGCACCAATCAATGTACCCATGATGCGACCACGACCGCCCGCTAAGCTTGTGCCGCCAAGAACCACGGCTGCGATGGCGTCTAGCTCATAACCCATACCTGCGGTAGGTTGAGCAGATGACAAGCGAGAGGCCACGATGATGCCAGCCACTGCAGCTAGCAGGCCACAGATTGCGTAAACGCCGATTTTCACTTTGTCTACGTCGATGCCTGATAGGCGAGTTGCTGATTCGTTGCCACCCAGTGCGTAAACGTAGCGACCAAAACGTGTGTGGTTTAATAGGTACCATACTGCTGCGAACACCACGACCATGATCCATACTGGAACTGGGATGCCCATTGCGTAGCCTGTACCGAACCAAGCGAATGCGTCTGCTGTGTCAGTGAAGCCTGTTGAGATAGGGCGACCGTCGGTGTAAACCATGGTTACGCCGCGAAGTAGTGTCATGGTTACAAGCGTTGCGATGAAGGCTTGAACTTTACCCTTAGCGATAATCACACCGCTAATAGCACCTAATGCTGCACCAGCTACTAGAGCGGTTGGTACTGCGATCATGACAGGGATTTCCATACCAATCATGCTGGCTGCGAACGCACCACAAAGTGCCAGTACAGAACCAACACTCAAGTCGATACCCGCGGTTAAGATAACCAACGTCATACCCACAGCGATAATCGCGTTAACCGAGGTTTGGCGCAGAATGTTCAGGATGTTGTCGACAGTAAAGAAGTTCGGGTTTAAGAAAGAAACGACAACAATCAGGAAGATCAAAGCAATCAATGACTTTTGATCAATCAGCCACTCTTTGCTGATTAATGGTTTTTTCTTTGGCGCTTCAGTTTCAGTTGTTTTGCTCATGGTTTTAGTACTCATGCTGCGTCCTCGTTGATCTTTTTACCGACCGCACACGCCAGTAATAATTCTTGGTTTGCTTCTTTAGCATCAAATTCACCGCTTACACGGCCTTCATGCATCACCATGATGCGGTCACTCATTCCTAACACTTCTGGCATTTCAGATGAGACCAAAATAATGCTCATGCCGTCGGCTTTAAACTTATTAATGAGTTGGTAAATCTCTTTCTTAGCACCGACATCGACACCACGCGTTGGTTCATCGAGAATCAGTACTTTTGGTTTGGTCATCAAGCCTTTAGCGATAGCCACTTTCTGTTGGTTACCACCAGAAAGGTTGCCAATGATTTGCTCGCGAGTCGGGGTTTTGATGTTGAAGAGCTTGATGAAGTCATCCACGGCGATCACTTCGTCTTTATGTTGGATTTGACCGCTCTTTGTCAGTAGGTCAAGTGAACATAAAGACATATTCTCTTTCACTGAAAGCCCTAGAACTAAGCCATCGCCTTTACGGTCTTCAGAGATGTAAGCAATGCCATTCGCCAAGCCATCTTTCGGGCTTACCGGGTTGATGGTTTTGTTTTCTAGGTTGATGACGCCGCGTTCACTTGGAAGGGCACCGTAAATCACTTTCATCAGTTCGG
>NZ_JBFRSN010001121.1:0-3239 GCF_041473595.1 Vibrio sp. 10N.222.46.A1 | reverse complement strand
AGCTACAACCTACAGTTAGAAGAGCATGATTTATCTTTAGTTGTGTTTGGTGATGAGAGTGATAACGGCTCATTGAAAATAGCGCTAAGACTTGGTGCTTCTGATTTTCTATCTCATGACATTTCAATTTCAGGTCTTTTACCGCTACTTAAGAAAACTGCAGCGGAGAAAATTGAAAACTCTAGTTATGGTGAAGTGTTTTTATTTATCAATACTAAAGGTGGTATGGGGGCGACAACCTTAGCGCTCAATACAGCCGTAGAAATAGCAAGTTATCACCCGAATGAGGTGCTGTTGCTTGATATTGATCTCCAGTTTGGTGTTATTCCAGAATATTTGAATATCACGCCGTCCTACAGTATTTCGGATGCCATCGACAGTTCTAATGATTTGGATGAAATGTCGTTAGGAAGTTTAGTGAACAAGCATACATCTGGGTTGCATGTTTTAAGTTTCAAGCATGAAAACAACGCGGATGATTATGAGCACGCCCAGAAAATTGGAAAGTTATTACCTGTACTACGCCGTTTCTATCGCTACATTATCATTGATTTCTCTCGAGGCTTGGATCATATCTTTGCTTCGGCTATCTCCCCTGCGACTAAGGTGCTACTTGTTGCTCAACAAACCTTAGTGTCTGTTAAAAACAGTAACCGTTTAGTAAGAACGCTGAAGTTTGAGTACGGATTACAACAAGATGCAATAGAGATCATCGTAAATCGTTATGAGAAACGACAAACCATTAAATTATCGGATATAGAACAGACCGTTGGAAAGCATGATATCCATTTAATGCCTAACGATTTTAAAGTGGCACTAGAGAGTGCCAATTTAGGTCAGCCTTTGGTTGAGTCAAAAAAGAAGAGTTCGATTACACGGTCGATCATCGATTTATCTCACATCCTTTCTCCTCCGGAACAAGAAGAGAAGAGTTGGCTCAAAAAGATATTTTCATAGATTGTTTGTTCTAAGCATATAGATGAGGGATCGTTATGTTCTTTAAACGAAAAAATATAAATCCGGAGTTTGAAAAAAAAGCAGAACAATTTTCGCAGCAGGAGAGCGAAAACGTTGCTGCCTTTCCTCAAGGTGATGCTAGTGATTCAGTTGCTTTAAAAGGGCTAGATGCCAGAGAAGAACAAGAAAAATCGGTTAATGAAGCAAAAAAAGTCTTAGAACAAGAATTATCAATTAAACACTATTTCCATAAGCAGCTCTTAGAAACACTCGACCTTGGTTTGCTTTCTAGCCTTGATAAAGAGCGTGCTAAAGTCGACCTCCATGAAGCGATTGTTCAGCTAATGGCTGACGATCAAAGTCATGCCCTGAGTGCTGAAGGTCGAAAAAGAGTTATCAAGCAAATCGAGGATGAAGTGTTTGGACTGGGGCCGTTAGAACCGTTATTAGCAGATAAAACGGTATCCGATATTCTCGTGAATGGACCTAAGAGTGTGTTCGTTGAGCGAGGGGGGAAATTAGAAAAGACACCCTATACTTTCTTAGATGACCGACACCTTAGAAACATCATTGACCGTATTGTTAGCCAAGTGGGGCGTCGAATTGATGAGGCTTCTCCAATGGTGGATGCTCGATTGGCCGACGGTTCTCGTGTGAATGCGATTATCCCACCTCTTGCTTTAGATGGCCCATCGGTATCCATACGACGTTTCGCTGTGGATAGCTTAACTATGGATAATTTACTGGAGTATAAATCAGCCTCTCCACAAATGGCTAAGTTTGTGGAGGCTGCAGTGAAAGGTGAGCTTAATATCTTGATTTCAGGAGGGACGGGGTCAGGGAAAACAACCACACTGAATATCTTTTCTGGTTTCATTCCTCGAGACCAACGAATCATTACTATAGAAGACTCTGCCGAGTTACAACTTCAACAACCCCATGTTATTCGCCTAGAAACCCGCCCTGCTAATTTAGAAGGGAAAGGGGAGATTAGTCAAAGAGAATTGGTAAAAAACACCTTACGTATGCGACCGGATCGAATTGTGGTTGGTGAGGTGCGTGGTAGCGAAGCTGTCGATATGTTAGCGGCTATGAATACTGGTCATGATGGATCTCTTGCCACTATTCACGCCAATACCCCCCGTGATGCTCTAAGCCGTGTTGAGAATATGTTTTCGATGGCTGGTTGGAACATTTCTACCAAAAACCTCAGAGCGCAGATTGCTTCTGCTATCCATTTAGTTGTGCAGATGGAGCGGCAGGAAGATGGTAAGCGCCGTATGGTGAGCATTCAAGAGATAAATGGTATGGAAGGAGAGGTCATCACGATGTCTGAGATCTTCCACTTTCAGCGTCAAGGTGTCGATGAGCATGGCAATATTTTAGGTTATTACACAGCAACCGGTGTGGTGCCTCAGTCTCATGACCAATTGGTGAAGCGTGGTCTTGATTTGCCGTTTGAGCTCTTTACCGAATCACATAGCTGAGGAGCGGATTATGGATAGCGTAACAGTTTCATTGGTTCTATTGTTTGTTGCGGTGTTGTTTATTTCACAAGCCTTATTATTGCCAGCTGCCGGAAAAAAAGCTAAGCACAAAGAGTTGACTCGTCGCTTAAAAGAGACACAAAGAAATATTGATGAAGAGAGTTTGTCGCTCTTAAAAGATCACTACAACAAAGAACTATCACCACTTGACCGGAAGTTGATTGTCATTCCTTTCTTTGCAGACCTAAAACGTATGCTGGAATTAGCGGGGCTGAAGATCACTTTAAGTCGCTTCTTATTGATTGTGTTCTTGTGCGCCACTTTGTTGGCTTTGGTTGCTTTAGTATCAAATCAAGTGTGGTTCATTTGTGTAGCGGCTTTTGTCTTTGCTTGGGTTGTTGCTTACTTGTTTGTTCAAAACAGAGTGACATACAGAATGGCACGATTCGAAGAACAGTTACCAGAAGCTTTGGATATTATCAGGAGAGCTTTACAAGCAGGTCAGCCATTGGTTCAGTCTTTCAATGAGGTGGGTGAGGAGATGCCTGAACCTATTGGCGTTGAATTTAAGAACACCTACAACTTGTTGAACTACGGTTACGATTTGAGGCTCGCTATTATGCAAATGACAGAAAGAGCACCCACGGTTTCGATGTTGGCTTTTTCTAGTGCAGTCATGCTGCAGAAAGAGACTGGGGGGAATCTCTCTGAGAATCTGCAAAAAGTATCTGAAGTACTGAGAGCGCGTTTTAAACTAGAAAGAAAAATCAAAACTCTCTCTGCTGAGAGTCGGCT
>NZ_JBFRSN010001120.1:0-1655 GCF_041473595.1 Vibrio sp. 10N.222.46.A1 | reverse complement strand
GATTAACGATGTTTGATGTTTCTTCGATCGAGTCTTCAACTTTTCGAGATATATCATCTGATGCATCGAGGGAAACACTGCCATCTTTGACATTTGTCGTTGCCCCAGTTGCAGCGCTCTCTGCGCTAGCTGCATTCTGGCTAACCTCACTCGCAGTACTAGAAAGTTCATTGATGGCTGTCGCGATTTGTTCCATTTGACTCAGTTCTTGTTGAGCATTTCCTTCTGTTTGGCTCATTACCGCGGTTAGCTCAACGGAGGCTGCTGAAACATTGTCTGAAATCTGGTGGAAACCATCGATTATTCGACGTAGTTCTTGGCGCATTTCTAAAATGTTTGCGTATATACCGGTCTCTTTACCCGTAATTGGAATCTGCTTTGAAAGATCACCAGCGGCGACTTCGGCAACAATTGCTTGGATGTCACTTGGCTCTCCTCCAACGACTTTCCATACACTGCGGTAAATCGAAACGGCAATGCTAAGAGAAGCGGCGACAACGAGAATTGAAAGAACGCCAAGCACAAATTGCGCGTTAGAGAATCGCTCGACCATATTAGGCCCGACAGAGTCTTGCTCTGACTTTGTTGATAGCTTTATCTCTTCAATTGTTTTTGCTGCATTAACACCAGCAAGATCAAGAGTCCCTGAAATGATGCCATTTCGCGTGTTTATAGTGTCAACGATCTTTGAAAATGTGTTGCGGTAAATTTTGAAGGCACTAGTGAAATCGTTTAAGTAGTTGATTTGTTCCATCGACATGAGTTGAGATTCGATTGTTTCTGCAAGTAGTGCGGCAGAGGCAAACTCTTTTTCAGCACGCTGAGCATCTTCTGTTTTATTGCTCGTCAGAAATTTAGAAGCGTACAATCTTGATAGCAATACATGCTGCTGAAGCTGTCCTGAACTGACAGCAACTTCTAAATCTTCTTCAGCTGAAGCCTGGGTCATTAGGTTAGTCACTGCCTCACGCATATTGACTCCTGATGGGTCTAAGGCCTCTTGAACTAGGTTGTTTCGAGTATTAACAAGTTGAACAACCTTGTTAAAGCCTTGGCTATATTGATCAAGCTGCTTCTTTATCGTTAGGAATTCATTTTTGTGTAGATCGTCAAGATGAGAGTCTAATATTTCATCTATCAATTGATTTGATGCGGTGATACGTCTATTCAGTTCAGAAGCATGTGACGGAATAGGGTTTTTAATATATTTAAGTGCAGATAAACGAGCTTCCAGTATATTGGCTTGGATTCGACCTGTTGAGACACTTGTTATTGCAAGAGAGCGGTAGGTGTTAAACCCATCACTCGATTGATAAAAGCGTAATGAAGCAACGACTGAAATAACCAAAATTAGCGCGAGAATCACGCCAAAACCTAAGGACAGCAATTTCTTTAAACTCATAAATATCATTCCTAGTAAGGCAGCTTGTTTTTATTCTTAACAAATTCTTACATGATTCTAACGATAAATATATCAATAAATAGTATGTATCCACTATATTTTGATGCCTAAGAATGATGGGTAAAGTAGGTTGTTGATATTGTTGTTTTTTGTAACTTTTCTCTCGGCTTTTCATAAAAATAGATGAGATTTTAGACGTGTCAGAATTTAGATATGTTAAGAGCCTCAGGTTCAAAGGCTCTAAGGATTATCG
>NZ_JBFRSN010001119.1:0-265 GCF_041473595.1 Vibrio sp. 10N.222.46.A1 | reverse complement strand
CCGGTGTACGACCGTTTGCATCACCGATAGAACCTACTTTTACGCCAAGAAGCTTTAGCTTCGCTGACATGTCGGCACCTTCAAATGTGCTTTCGTTACCAACAACGTGGTCAACAGCAACGGTCGCCATTTTGTAACCAGGAGCAACAAGGCCGTAGAACGTTTGGTTCCAAGACGCACACTCACCGATTGCATAAACATCTTTGTCTGTCGTTTGACAGTGATCATTAATCTCGATGCCGCCACGAGGTGCAATACCTAGGCC
>NZ_JBFRSN010001118.1:0-1077 GCF_041473595.1 Vibrio sp. 10N.222.46.A1 | reverse complement strand
TGGTGGTACTCCCACAAGATGCGGTAAACTTCTGTAAACCTGAAGTGAACGTTCAAAACATCAACAAATCGTAAGTTTTAGACCTATATCACGAGCGGAATTTGAACAAGATCACCAAAGGTAGCCAAATGAGGTTTAATTTCTTAAACCGCATCAAGGTTTACATATTTAAAACCAAAGGTTGCATTTTTGAACCCTTTGATGATCTAGGACAAGTTATAAGGAAAGGCAAAAAATTGAATTAATTGGTATTGTAAATGCATGGCAATCAAGCATTTACCTTGCGAATGTGGTGGTGAGTAAAGATAGGTGGTTAATTGAAAATGAGGTTGTATTAGAGAGTTAAATTCACAAAAAACAGCTTTTTAATAGGATGCAAGCTAGGATTTAGATCCTAAAAAAGCAGCTGAAGTTGCTGCTTTATTTTGGAGTGTTCTGTTTGATTATTCGCTTGGCAGTTTAAGCTCGACTTGTTTTAGCGCGCGCTGATACATAAACCATGCACAGGTGCCGGCAAGCACATTACCTGTCATTGCGCCCCAGAATAGGCCTTCAATACCCGCAAGCTGAGAGCCAACCCACAAGCTAGGTAAGAAGAAGGCGAACAGGCGCAGCGCTGAAATCGTCAAGGCGGTATAGGACTTGCCTAATGCGTTAGAGACGGAAACCATCAGCATACAGATTCCTAATGGCCCTAAGCTAATAGGTACGATCAGTAGGTGATAGTTTAAAATCGTCGAGACTTCGCTTTCACTGGTCATTAGGTTTGCTAGTCCGCCAGAGAATAACCAAGTCACTAGTGCGATCACCAACTGGAAACCCAATACAAACATCACCGCAATCTTAACGAGCTTACGTATGTTTTCGAGATTGTTCTCTCCCAACATGCGGCCAATCATCGGAGGCATCGACATCGTTAGTGCTAGCACAGCGACAATCGAGAAGAATTCAAAACGTGAACCCAATGCCCAAGCTGCAACGGCTGTGCCATAGCCAGCAAGCAGCTTAGTGGTGAACATGGATGAAACAGGAGGCAGCAGCTGACTGATCATCGCAGGCCCCATGATGTTACCAATG
>NZ_JBFRSN010001117.1:0-740 GCF_041473595.1 Vibrio sp. 10N.222.46.A1 | reverse complement strand
GTTGTGCTTATCTTGAAGCATCTGTGCCATCGGCGTTAAATCAGTACGCCTAATACGCTTAGGTGTTTGTTTTTTGTTTTTGTCTTTGTTTCGCTTTTTTACCGAACTAGGGTTTAAGTTGTCGTCTGCTGTTGGTTTTAAGAAGCTAACCAATTTGCCGTTATGCATTCTGAATTTTGTGTTCTTTTGCATGATTGATTTAGCTAGGGCTTTGCGCTCTTCAGGAAGAAGCCTGTAGTGTAAGTATTCTAAGATGACAGAAAGCGGGCAACTGTATAGTTCTCGGCAGTAACCTTTTTTTCCACCAAAGGGACGATGGATATTGAACTGCTTCAGTGACGTAGCGGTTTGGGATTCAATTATACCTGTAATTTTGGGACCTATTTTCACATATCCCACATACTTCCAATCACCGCTATCATCAGGTCGATGCGAGTTTAAGTTACGTAAGCGATCTTGGGTGTTTTTTGTGATGCCCATTTTAAACAGATGAGATCTGTTTGAGTATGCGATATAGAGATATGTTGCTTCTTTATATGCCTTTGCAAAACCTTCATGCCTATTTTTTGCCACAATAAGTATCCAACAACGCGTGATTTTATCAGTATGAAATGTTGGACGTGTGCAATGTCAGCGCATTAACTAGTTAATGTAAATTCCGAGTTAGAATTGATTGATATGTAAGCGGACTCCTCAAATGTTCCTCCACCATACAGGCAAGTTAAAAGTGGCGGCAAAAA
>NZ_JBFRSN010001116.1:0-453 GCF_041473595.1 Vibrio sp. 10N.222.46.A1 | reverse complement strand
TTGAAGAACTTGTCGACATCTTTCTCACGGTGTTCCGGTAATGGCTTGTAGAACAATGTTGAAAGAACGAAGAAGCCAGCAGTAAATACGATGTGACCGATAAGGCCGATAGCCACTTTCAGGTCAGCCCACTCACGGCCAGTTAGTTCGTTTAGACCGAACCAGTTTTGAATCATGTCCGCTGTGATAACGAAACCAACGAAGTAAGAAACTACACCACCAACGACTAGCGTGCCCCAGCCAGCCCAATCCGGAGTTTTACGGATAAAGAAGCCACAGAATGCAGGAATCGTCATTGGGAAGCCGATCAATGCGCCCACGTACATCATGGTGTCGAAAAGGCTCAGACCTTTAAGAGAGTTAATGAACAGAGCAACCAAGATGATCGCGATGCCGAAGAAAGTAGACGTTATTTTAGAAACGACCATTAGCTCTTTCTCTGTCGCTTTAGGG
>NZ_JBFRSN010001115.1:0-3249 GCF_041473595.1 Vibrio sp. 10N.222.46.A1 | reverse complement strand
TGCTTGTTTAAATTCTTTGGTATCAAACATCTCTTGCAGTAAGTTAAAGGTTTTTCTGTGTGAGCCTATTAACTCAAGAATTTTGTCAGATTGTTCAAATTCATCATTGGCAGGAATACGCCCTAGTTCTAAGCAGGTGTTCCAAAAGTCATTAAACAAGTCTTGATGTTGAGTAATAAGCAGTTTGGCTTTGTCTTTGGCTTCAATAGGCTCTGGTGACGTCAGTTGCTGCCATTTGTGGCGGCGTTTGTATTTACTTTGCAGGTACTGTTGCTCTTCCAATTTGTCTTTGAAGATATAGAAAATACCAGGTGCGACGGTAATGGCTTCTTCTTGTAAGCTTCTCTCTATGTACGCTTTGATCTCTGATTGCGCGTAGTATTTTTGGAAGGTGTTACGAGAGGTGATGACCCCATCTTTATAAGGTTTGAACTGAGCAATGTAGTTTTCGTTAGCCAGCATGACAGAAACCACTAGAAACTTGTCTGCTAGCTCCCATGCGTCTAGTAGGGCTTCGAGTCTGTCATCTTGATCTTCTATTACGTTAAGAACAAACCCTATGTTTACGATATCAGAACTGGATTTGTCGTTGTCGGGTTGAAAGTTCGGATCCCAACCCAGAGCATCGAGGCCATGTGCTTCGAGCTCTCTTAAATCGTCTCCGCGGCCACAGCCATAATCGAAAATTGAGTGTTCGCCTTTTAAGTAGCCATGTTTAACGAGAGTCTTCATTGGTGCGGAGAGTTCATGACGCACGATGGCGGTTCTGTACCTATCAATCCCAGTTTCTTCTTGCGTTGTTACAGAGGAGCATCGGAATAGTCGACCATCGACAAGCTCGTAACCATTGCGTGCTATTAGGTTTTCCCAAGAACGTTTAAAACCAATCAAACGGCTGTTTTCGTACAGGCCTGCATTCTCGCCTTCTTGTGTGAGTGAAACGAAATGTTCGTAATATTCACTTGTTGGTAAAACCATGGTCTCTTTTCTATGTAAGATCGGTGGGTTTTCAGATTCGCGATAACCTGTAATTTTGTGGCTTAGTTTAGAGAGGTCGACATTGAGGCTCTGTTCTAATGCGGGATAGGAATCAGTATAAAAATTAGGGTAGTGGAGAAGAGATAAACGGAACTCTTTTTTAAACAGCTTAACGAGGTTCCAATCATCTTCATCTAAGTTAACGGCTTTTGCTACGGCAGGAATGAACTGTATCAGTGCATTAGGTAGCGCACTGAATGCATCTTTATGAAGGTAAATCGCATTGGGCAGTTGTTTGCCCATGTTAACCTCAGCCACTAATTTAGAGAATTGATTCACATCCATGTTAGTTGCTCTTTTTAATGTTTATTAGTTTAAAGTACCGAATAGATGCTGTGTGCATTTGAGACATGTCAGTTGATGAGTTGTGAGTTCATGGCGAATTCTTCCAAGAATTGAAGATTCTTAACTATAGTGTTTAGTAATGTCTTTTCAATACCCCCTAAGGCACAACTATGTTGCTTCTATCACTTTTCTTCATCACGGTCATTGGTTTTCTAGCCCAAACTACCGGGCTTTGTATGGTGCGAGGAGTGAAAGAAGCGACAAGCGGAAAACCAGTATTTTTAATCTCAATTCTTTTAAGTGGGTCGTCTGTTTGGTTAGCAATAGCTATCGCATATTTTCTGGAGCAGCCTATTCGCTTGAATAGTAACTTTCCCACGATATTGACGGCTCTTGGAGGGTTTATTTTTGGTTTAGGTGCGGCATTCAATGGCGGGTGCGGAGTATCGACCATTAGTCGTTTTGCCCGAGGTCAGGTAATGATGGTAGCAACAATTCTAGGTTGGCTGGTGTCATGGCTTTTATTCGTTGATCTCTTTACTGATAGAGCAGGGAAGGCATATTTAATCTCCCCCGTTTTGCACATAATGATACTAATTGGTTTATCAGTAATACTACTTGTTGTTGCTTCAAAAAGTGATACTAAAACTCGTAAGCTTTGGTTGTCTATGCTGGGGATCGGTGTCATGGCAGGGCTAGTATTTATTTATGAACCTCATTGGACTCCCAGTGGGTTGTTAAAATCTGTCGGGCTATCGGTATGGAATGGAAATGGAGCTGCTTGGCCAAGATCTGAAAGGTTCTACTTATTCTTTTTTCTTGTGCTTGGCATGGCCATAGCGGCTTTTGTAACGAAATCATTTAGGTTTGAATTTGTGTCATTGATTCAGCTAACTAAGTATTTCTTTTCAGGAACATTAATGGGATTGGGAGCAGTTATGGCCGGCGGCGGAAATGATTCACAGTTACTAGTCGCATTACCTGCGCTATCCGCTGCTGGTCTTGTGGCTACATTGAGTATTGTTATTGGTATTTTTATAGGATTGAAGTTGTTGGATAAATGAGGTGTTAGTAGTGTGCCATTTATCTATTTTAGTGCCGACGCTCTTCAGCTAGGTAGCCACTATTCATTGTTACCTACTCCAATCGATTCCGATACGTGCTTTCAAACAAGGTCTTGTAAGGCCTATCGTATTATTATCAAAAGCATCGCACCTAGTTTGGAATATTGGATATTCCAGCCTGACTTTGGTGGTTGCGATAGAATCACTATCTAATTGTAATGTGACGTAAATGATAAGTTAGGAAGCCATCCAAAGGTTACCCTAGCTTGTTCTCTTTGGCTTTTCTCTGTTCTTTCTAATTATACAAATAGGCGAGTTCTAACTATGGCAGGTGCTTCAATAGATGCGATTGGTGTGATCAACCAAATCAAAGATAATTTGACCGATCGCTATGATAATGGTTTTCCAGTGCTTAAGGAGATCATTCAAAATGCCGATGATGCTGGTGCAAATACCTTAACAATAGGTTGGAGCCAAGGTTTTAAAGACGCCGATAATGAACTGCTTAATGCTCCAGCGATTTTCTTTGTCAATGATGCGCCTCTAGAAGAGGAGCATCGCGATGCGATCTTGTCTATTGCACAAAGCTCAAAAGCCGCTTCAAAAACATCTGTTGGCAAGTTTGGGTTAGGTATGAAAAGCTTGTTTCACTTAGGTGAAGCTTTCTTCTTTATGTCGGAACAGTGGCTACAACAAACTTGGGCTGCTGATGTGTTTAATCCCTGGGATAAGTATCGCCCTAAATGGAACGAATTCGATCGTTCAGATAAGTTACGTATCGAAAAGCAATTAGCACCTTTGCTTGGCGAGAAAGACAAACCATGGTTTATCGTGTGGGTTCCACTGAGAACTCAAGCCCTTG
>NZ_JBFRSN010001114.1:0-714 GCF_041473595.1 Vibrio sp. 10N.222.46.A1 | reverse complement strand
GTGTAATGGACATGGTCATGGTTATTTTAACTTTCGTCTTACTGGTTGGACTGAAACAAGGTTCGAAATCTATTGAGGAATCGACCCGAAGTCGTAACGCCGAATTGTTGAATTGGGCGATGGAAGAGATGTCAGCATTAAAACCTGCGATTAGGTTGGTGACAGACGCTCACAAAAGAGAGCCTTATAGTCAGGTAACTAGTGACGTTAGTGTGGATTATGTATCGACATGGAGCAAAGAAGAATTACAAGCAGCTCAAGCTGTAAGTGTCGCGTTGCAGAGAATGGGGTACTTTGCTACTCATGATTTGGTATCAAAAAAGCATTTTCTGAATCTTTGGGGGCCTTTATATCTATCATGTTGGTACTCACTCGAAGGTTGGGTTAAACATAAGCGACTTCAACTTGATGAACCTTTTGATATCGCTGATGGTGCATACTCGAGGCTGTACTTTGAAAAATACGCCATGTACTGTGAAGAAAAGTTACCGCCTTTGTTATTGAATAATACAAGAAAGCAGTTTGGCTTAGAGCCAATGGTTCAACCCAAAGCCCACATTAAGTTGGGCATAAAATTGAAAGCAAGGCTCACAGAAAAGGTTGATATCTAACTACTCACCACACAATACTTTTTGGAATCAAAGGGGCTTGTTAGCTTGATCAACACATAAATGCTAAGAGTGTATTGGCTGATCGTATATTGAAGAATGTTTC
>NZ_JBFRSN010001113.1:0-638 GCF_041473595.1 Vibrio sp. 10N.222.46.A1 | reverse complement strand
ATCGTATATTGAAGAATGTTTCTTCAAAGGGAGATGCATGTCATTGGTTATGTGTAATGGACAGAATAAGGGAATAACGAAAGTATTAATTGCGGGGGCTAGTGGATACATTGGTCGTCACGTTACATCGCTATTCACAAAAAGTGGCTTTGAAGTTTTTACATACGGTAGAGACAAAGTCGTCACACCTCCTATAGTTGGGTTAATAGAAGATAGAGCTGACTTTGAAGGCTTCTTTGACGTGGTTGTGAATTGTGCGCGTCCACATTGGTCACAATTCTCCGCACATGAAATAGCCGATGTGGAGCAGAAATTGCTCTCTGAGTTAGACCTACTTGCCGCTAAAGGCGCAACAAAGATACATACATCAGGTGTTTGGCTTTTTGGCAACGCATCTAGCGCTGATTTGAGACAGTTTAGACTGAAACCCTTAGACGCCGTTAGATTAGACGTAGAAACGATACATAGCGCTATTAGAAACAGGTGGCACGTCGTCTACTGTCCTAGTTTGGTTTATGGCGGTGAGGATTGTCAGCTAAAACGAATTGTAGAATCTTTCGCTAGCCAAACGATTCAAGTAGGTGTGCCGTCTATAGGCTATAACCAATATGTTCATGTCTACGACATTGCGAAGTTCT
>NZ_JBFRSN010001112.1:0-1575 GCF_041473595.1 Vibrio sp. 10N.222.46.A1 | reverse complement strand
GATAAGCACAACATAGCGGTCTATGTTTAGTCTACTAGACTGTTATTTAATAGACCCAAATAAAACAAGCTTAAAACACTACTCTGCGTAATCCCCTATTGCGTGAGCTGTTTTTTATGCGGCAATAGCCTTAATCTCAACAACCAACCTATACGCATCTTCTAGCACATCTCTTTCTTGAGTATCTAGGGCTTCATTAGCTTGCTTTAACGCATACAGATAATCTAGCATCACAATTAGGTCGTGAAGTAACGGAACTATCCGCTTATCTACACTTGTGATGTACTCCTCTAACTCTTCATCAGAATGCCATTTTTTAGGCTCTCCCCCCAAAGCAATAACAATAGCTGTTCGTAAGAAGCGGCATAATGGTACGAGTTTTAGGGCGATTATTAACATATGAACGTAATTGAAAGTATTTCATTTATTCTGTCCACATACCTTTTAAAGAGCAACTTTAGCCTACTATCTATCGAGTCAGTTAGCAGAATAACTTCCCGCTGAACTCCCCGACTCTACTATCACCTTAGCGTTTTGATTGATTTCATCGACCACAGCGTTCGCAATGGCTTCAGCCATCATCTCACCATCGAGCACGAAGCCTTTGGCTTTCAGTTCTGTTTCTATCTTTTGCTTTAATGATGCTTTGCTTATCGCCATTGTTACTTCCCTGCATAAACGGTTTTCGAAACGTCCACATGCGGTTTCCCCATAAACGGGCAAATGCTCACACCGGTGCACACCCCTTTTTCGCCATTAAACTTGATGGTGTCCGCGCCTTCGGTGATGTTCTTAGCTTTAATGGTTCTATTACCTTTGACGGTTTCGATGTGGGTGTCGTCAATCTCTGTTATTCGATTTTCTAGCACTTTGATTTGTTGAGTGAGGCATTCAAGCTTGTCGGCTTGGTCTGTCTTACGTTCGAAGCTGCCTTTCTGGTCCACCAATTGATACACATCTTTGCACTGTTGGTAGCGGTTTCGCCTTCTTTGATTCCTAGTAACTTGAAACCAAGTGGTAGCAGACAACGAATAAAGGGCTTATCCGGTTGACCGAACATAAATCTGAGTTCAAACAATACTGCCGATTGCCAGCAACTCTGGTAGCACAACAATCGTAGCTTTTTGTCCCAAACAAAAAAAAGCCGCTAAAAAGCGGCCCTTGATTTTCAAACTATTCGAATTCGTTCAGATTACTCTTTACCGAATACGTTGTTCTCTTGCTCTTGTACACGGATAAAAGTCGTACGCTTAGTTAGCTCTTTAAGCTTTGCTGCGCCTACGTATGTACAAGTTGAACGTACACCACCAAGGATGTCAGAAATTGTGTAATGAACAGAACCACGGTATGGAAGTAAAACAGTTTTACCTTCTGCAGCACGGTACTTAGCAACACCACCTGAGTGCTTGTCCATAGCCGACTGAGATGACATGCCGTAGAACTTAACAAAAACAATCAACACTACATTTAAATCAATAACTTAAGTTAATTTAAATGTATATAAAAACAGTAATAAGTGGCGATTTATACCCATAAATAACGCTGTTTTACAATGAATGCCGCCATTTTTGCCGC
>NZ_JBFRSN010001111.1:0-494 GCF_041473595.1 Vibrio sp. 10N.222.46.A1 | reverse complement strand
AGCCGCTTTTTAGCGGCTCTTTTTTGTGGAAGTTGATTAAGAAAAATTAGAGTGTTGTGGCTAAGTTAATTTAGGGTAGGGCTTAGCCTACGAAATACACATCGACAATGTAATCGTCGTTTTTCGTGTTTCCCCATAACAATACAATTGGTTTCGTTTAATAACCTAGTGTCACTGTGATAGATTGAATATAATGTGCCAAAATATCAACTCTAAAGGTCTAGCGTGACGTTCCAAATTCGTAAAGTAACTATTGAAGGTAAAGAGTTTGAGTTGTCAAAATATTCAAATTCTGGGAAGAACTTAATTAGTGTTATGACTGGAAAAAATGGTGCCGGTAAAAGTCGGATTTTGGAATTTTTAGCATCAAACTTTTACGTTAGTGATAATTTCTTGATAGAAAATCCTAATAACTGGGATGAAAGGTTTAATGCAGTTACATCTGACTATAGCCAGAATCAGGTAAATTATTTGAGCAATGGGTTGGAATGTAC
>NZ_JBFRSN010001110.1:0-324 GCF_041473595.1 Vibrio sp. 10N.222.46.A1 | reverse complement strand
GAATAAGAAACGAACCAATAGTCGCTTCTAAAAAAATTTATAACGTAGGTTCCTTTATCATCATACCCATCCCATAAAAACCCAAACTTGTAAATATAAAACATAGAAAACAGCACTATATAGCACGTCATAAATAGTGTTTTAGATCGCTTTATCGGCCAAGCAAAATAAACATAAACTAACGATATTGCGCTCGACAATAGAAATAGGGCTAGAATCACCCCATCTTTCATAACAAGTGATTGCTTTAATTGATGCTCTTTCGAAAATAACGCACTGGCATTTACAGTCTTACCTCTAGGAAATTTCATTAAAACATAACTG
>NZ_JBFRSN010001109.1:0-2289 GCF_041473595.1 Vibrio sp. 10N.222.46.A1 | reverse complement strand
GTAAGAATATAGCGAGCATCAATGAGCTATATCGATACTATCGTTATTTTTCTCATGTGCCTTAAACAAATACATTAGAGAACATCAGCTTATGTTTAGACACTTCTATCACGCTCGTTTTGTAAGGCTACGTAAGACCCAAAGATCACGTGTAATGATTACTCCTGCTGATAAGCAAGCATTATCACAGAGATAATCAATGCGAATTAGCCTGCTCTTTCAAAGCCCATATAATGATCACCGTTAGCCAGTGATTTCACTGGATTCACGCATGGATCGACCTAATGCTAAGGAGAGCGCAAAATTACTTCGGTGGTACCATGAAATTTAAAACACTTCTTTTAGCTTCAGCTTTATTCTCAACCTCTGCACTTTCAAATGGTCTTCACTTATCTCCTGAACTAAAGATTGGTTCTTATCATGGTTTTGGAATACAAGCAGGTATTACTGATGTGGCAAATCTAGGTGTGGTTTATCTGAGCTATTCTCAGCTTTGGTATGACAGCGACCGATACGATGAAACTGTCGATGCGTACCGCATTGGTATTCAAAATATGTTTGGAAGCAACCAGAATCACGGCTTTCAGGCGGAGATTGGTGTAGCGAGTTATGACGGAACAAAAACGCGTAACGGCGAAATTGAAGAGAAGACAGCACATGGATTAAGTCTTGGTGGAGCCTACGTTTACCAAGCAACACCAATACTTGGGCTACGTGCTGGTGTTGATATGAATATTTTTGATCACAATAAGACCTTTGTGCCTTACGACACAACAATCAACCTTAACCTTGGTGCAATTATTCGGTTCTAAAGTTAATACCTACTTCAGTGCGTCATCTAGGCTTTGATCACCAAGGTGGCGTACATCTTTACCTTTCACAAAGTAGATAATGTATTCACAGATATTTTGGCAACGATCTCCCACTCGCTCAATCGCACGAGCTGACCACATCACTTGCAGGATATTGGGGATGTTCTTAGGATCCTCCATCATGTACGTCATCAACTGACGAATCACAGCTTCATATTCCGCATCCAGCTTATCGTCAAGTTTATGTACTTCTGCTGCCGCATCTACATCCATACGAGCAAAAGCATCTAATACTTGATGCAGCATAGTGATAGCCTGACGACACAATGGTTCTAACGAGACGTGAAATTTTTGTTCTTTGGTCGAAGGGATCTCAATCGCACCCTGTGCGATTTTAGAGGCCACATCGCCAATACGTTCTAGATCAGTAATGGTTTTGATGATCGCCATAATCAAACGCAGATCTTTGGCAGTCGGCTGACGTTTCGCGATAATACGAGTACATGCTTCATCGATTGAAACTTCCATCGCATTCACTTTATGGTCGTCACGAATTACTTTTTTGGCCAATTCAACATCGTCTTTATGGAGCGCCTGCATTGCAAACGAGAGTTGCTGCTCCACTAACCCGCCCATGGTCAATACATGAGTACGGATCGATTCTAACTCGACATTGAATTGCCCTGAAATGTGGCGACCGAAATGCATACTTGCTCCTTGAAAGAAATGAAGAAAGCCATTTTTGTAGAGTGACTTAGCTCTAGATGACACCTTTGTAGAGGTTAGCCATATCTACCAGTAATGTAGTCTTCCGTCTGGTTTTTCAATGGAGACGTAAAAATTGAGTCAGTATCTGAGTACTCGATCAATTTTCCCATATGAATAAAGGCAGTATGGTCACTTACACGCGCGGCTTGTTGCATGTTGTGGGTAACAATCACCACTGTGTATTGTGTTTTTAGATCGTTGATCAGCTCTTCAATCGTCAGAGTAGAAATCGGATCGAGTGCCGATGTTGGCTCATCCAATAACAGCACTTCAGGTTCGATGGCAACCGCACGAGCGATGACTAAACGCTGCTGTTGACCACCCGATAACCCAAAGGCGTTCTCATGCAAACGATCTTTGACTTCATCCCACAACGCCGCGGCGCGCAGAGAGCGCTCAACTGCATCATCAAGATCTCGGCTGTTGCTCACGCCTTGCAGCCTCAATCCATAAACCACATTCTCATAGATAGATTTAGGAAAAGGGTTCGGACGTTGAAACACCATGCCGACTCGGCGTCGTAAGGTCGCGACATCCACCTTAGGGTGATAGACGTTCTTGCCATGAAGCTTCACTTTTCCGGAAACCTTACAACCTTCAACAAGATCGTTCATGCGATTAATGCAGCGCAGTAGAGTCGACTTACCACACCCTGATGGGCCAATAAACGCGGTCACCTGTCCCTTTGGGATTTGCATTGAAATATCAT
>NZ_JBFRSN010001108.1:0-1936 GCF_041473595.1 Vibrio sp. 10N.222.46.A1 | reverse complement strand
CCACGACCTTGCTCACCAGCACGCGCTGCTTCAATCGCCGCATTCAATGCCAATAGATTGGTTTGCTCTGCAATGCCTTTGATCACGCCAAGAATAGAAGCAATGTTCTTCACATCAGTATCCAATTCCTGAACCACACCGCCTGCATTCTCGATATCTTGCGCAAGGCGTTCAATTGAAGTTACGGTTAAGCCCAAAGTGCTGTCTGCTGATTCCACTTCATTGTTCGCAACGTTACTTGCGGTTGCCGCATCTAACGCGTTACCACTTACCGTTTCACTGGTCGCTTGCATTTCATGAACGGCAGCCGCGACTACTTCACTTTCTTTCTGTTGATTCGAAGAAAATTCAACCACATTCTGCGTTATTGATTTGATGTTTTCCATCTCTGCACGTACGGCATTTGATGTCAGAATCACTTGTTCTACAGTAGTATGTATCTTACTAACAAACTTGTTAAACGCTGAACTTAAACGAGCAATCTCATCAGAACCTTCAACTTTCATTCGCTGAGCTAAGTTACCATCACCCGATGCGATTTCATTCATCGCTTTCTCTACGCTCTGAATCGGCTGAACGATAAAACGGTTCGATAACCACATCGAAAACAAAGCCGCAAGTACCGCCACCGCCATACCTACTTCGATGATCAGCTTACTTTCTTCAATCGAGTCATTAGCTTGCTGGCGAAGCTCTTTTTGTTTAACTGCAATGAGCTCTCTGATATAGCCGAGTTGATCGTGAATGATCGCAAACTCAGCGTCCAATGCTGGCGAGTAATCTATGTTGTATTGAAGAGCATTGGCAGGGTCTGCAAACATTGGTTCATGCAATGCTACCCACTTTTTCATCGCCTTTACCAGTTTCGCTAGCTCGTCTTGAGAAGATGAGTCTAAGACACCTGCGGTATATAGGGTTTGGACACTTTCAAAGCGTGGAACGGCTTTGTAAGCGTTGTCTTCAAACTCAAATTTTTGATATTCGATCGCATCCTTATCTTTAGCAAGTAATAAACCTTGCGCTGATGCAATGACTTGATAGATATCTCGGTACCCATCTTCTAGGTTGTCGAGAACCGGTTGAACCACATTATTGAGCTCATGGTTAATCGCTGCTTGCGCGTTAGATTTAATCACGTTAAGCACAGTAACAGTTGAGAAAACAATCACGATAACCATTAGCGGAATCGCAATTTTACTCTTAATAGAAAGGTTTTTGATATTCATAGAGGGTTTATAACCACACATTAAATAGGGACGCGCGCATAATATACAGTATCGATAAAAAAGCCAGCTATAGTTTTGTGAATCTCATCGCATATAAAACTAGACAATGAAAACGAGTGCTTCGCATTTAACCAGACGTCAACCTGAAAAGTTAAAGTGGACAATATTGAATTTATTTACCTTAGACATGTTCTATTACTGGAGAAGTCATCGAAATAACACCATAATATAGGGCTCTAAAATAAGTAGGTAAGAACATGAAAATTTGTGGTGTTGAAATCAAAGGTAACGATGCAGTCATCTGTCTTCTATCTCTATCAGACGGTGTATTTAACATTCCTGATTGCCGAGTTTCTAAAGTTGCGATTAGTGACGCAAACGACACACAGAATATGAAAGATTTTCAATTTTCTTTTGCAAAGTTAATGGAAGATTACCAAGTAGAAAAAGTGGTAATTCGTCAACGCCAAACTAAAGGCAAATTTGCTGGCGGTGGCTTCGGCTTCAAACTAGAAGCGGCAATTCAGTTGATCGACGGCCTAGACGTAACCGTTGTATCTCCGAATGAAATCAAAGAAAGCCTTAAGCGCAACCCTCTTATGATGAAGTTCAAAGAAACAGGCCTTAAGCAATACCAAGAAGCACCGTTTACCACGGCTTACGCTTGTTTAATGCAGCGCTAATCAATAGTCGCTAGCCAATATTGATAC
>NZ_JBFRSN010001107.1:0-413 GCF_041473595.1 Vibrio sp. 10N.222.46.A1 | reverse complement strand
GTGTTTATGCAAATAGGTTAGGCCGTAAAGATGGCGATAATACACCTAAAATTAATTACTACGCTGTTGGTACCTCCGTATTTATAATGTCATTAGCAACGATTCTTGCTGATGTGCATGTTGACGCTAAAGGTGCAATAGAAGGTAATTTTGGCTGGGTTGTGATTTATTTACTTTGTATTTTTGTGTCTATAGATGTAGATCGATACTCTTCATGGGTCCGATGTGAGAATGGGTTACCTACAGAAAAGAAGCATGTAATGAGAGGTGTCATCATCCCTAATTCTTTAGGTGTTTTTGCTTTCTGTTTATATCGTTTTATTGTCTAGGATACTTGCTATGAATAAAGAAGAAGCAGAAAGAATTGCTAAATTATTAAAAAATTCTTCAGCAATTTCTCAATTAGAGTTACC
>NZ_JBFRSN010001106.1:0-1883 GCF_041473595.1 Vibrio sp. 10N.222.46.A1 | reverse complement strand
ATCAATATTGTCTTCGTTGATTTGAATGCGATTTACACTGAACTTTCCAGGGTCAGCGTCAGCAGTGACATCAATAATGATGTTTTGCTCTACAGAACGAGCCTTAGTTTTATCATTTGCCCCACCGTTAGTAGTATCTTCATAAGGATTCAGTGTTTCCTCTGTAACCGCTGTTGCTTCGAACTCTATCTGACCCGAGAAATTATCAATAGGGTTAACCACGGTGGTGTTAATGTCTTCTGCCGCTATTTTATATACACCACCCGCCGTCAGCGTAAGCACATTGCCGTCTTTATCAAGAAGCTCAAACTTTCCGTCACCTTCAACAACTTTCAACTCATAAGTGATCGTTTCAGTTTGGCTACTATCTTGTGATACTGCGTTTAGCTGCAACGTGACGTTGTCTTCATCTTCATTGACTTGATACTGATAAGTGCTGTTGCCATCATCCCAAGTAGCAATATCCGCTACCGCTTCAATCTCGATTTTGAAACTTGAGTTTACTTTGTGGTCAAGAGTGCCTCCATTATCGATCTCCAATTGATAGCGGATCTCAACGCCATTACTATCTGAACCATAGTTTTGGTCAGGAACGAAATAAAGGTTTTCGATGGTTGCAATGGTTTGTCTTACTTCACTTGGGTTTAAAGCATAGCTTTGTTGCATTTGAGGCGGTCCAAATAATATTTGACCGTTAGTTTCAGGCGTTAACTTGTGATACTCACCACCCTCAAAGTAATAGAACGTGCCTCTATGGTTACTGTTTTTTATAATCAGTTGACCGATAGACTCGCTGTTATCCCTGTCATTCAGGTTAACCTGAAGCGCAACTTGAGCTGGTGCATTAGGTAATCCGCTTTGGTTGTCTTGTATATTTTCAAGAATCGGAGCATCACCTGCAGCATATGGTATTGTTGAGTCTCTACCCGCATCCTCAAAGGTGGTCACTGTCAGCGCGATTTTCGACGAATTCCTATCCGTAATAGTGATGTCCAAGGGTGTCGATGACGTATCTGAATCGCCATCCTTCGCTGTTACATTAATAGAGAAATTAATTTCATCACCAACATGCTCTAAGTAATTATTGGCTCTAAACTCAATCTCACCATTTGAGTTTATTTTCAGTCTACCCAGTTCTCGAGGATCAACAGAGCCATTAATTTGCTCGTAAACTCGAATCTGTTGGCTACCACTAATTAAATCGAAGTCACTACTGTAAGACCCACTGTTCCCTGAACGGAAAACAATTCCACTTCCGTCAAATGCCTCAATTTTGCTCAGTACCGCACCATCGGCACCGACATCTGTAGCATCAGCAAACATATCGACTATAGAGCCGCGATAACCCTGACCTTCAACACGAGTAATCGATTGTGTTGTCACTAATGGAACATCATCCGTCACCGTGATCTTCAGATCGATCGCATTCGATTGGTCTTGATCAAAATCTTCAGCAACGATTGAGAAATCAAGATCTATCGCATTCTCATTTGCACCATCAGGGTGCTTCAGTGGTTTAAATAATTCGAATTGATAGCTGTTATCAGAGGTATCGAAAACAATCTCAAACACGGCTTCATTGCTGGTCACAGTTTGAGCAACATAGGTGAATGTTGTGCCGTTTTGTGAAACAGCTAGCCACTCTAAGCTTTCTCCATCGGAGGTTAAACCGGTCAAGACTAAATCTTCATCAACCAGTTCATACTTCACAACGCCATCGGCACCTTCATCGACGGTGAACAGTCCATTGATAATGGTGTCTTCAGATTGATCCGAACCTATGCCTGAAAGGTCGTCTTCATCGACAACCGTTTCGCCCGTCGGCGGCGTCATTACTGGAACATCATCAATGACTTGAATTGGTAGTTGATACTGGTTGGAGT
>NZ_JBFRSN010001105.1:0-3212 GCF_041473595.1 Vibrio sp. 10N.222.46.A1 | reverse complement strand
ATATTAAAAATATCATGCATGAAGTTTCGGTCTTGTGCCATATGCGTTAAACCGCGCATGTAAAGAACCCAATCTTGTTTCTCATGAGTTGGGTTTAAACGTAGGAATCGCGAAATAGTCGCAAGGCCAAGCGCCAAGTCATCATTTTTGTAGTAAGCGTAAATCAGATCCAGTTGTACTTGTTCAGAATAGGCGCCGAATGGGTAACGTGAGTCTAAGGCTTCTAGCTTTTCGATTGCAGAAAGCCAGCTACCACTCTGCAGTGATTCTTGGGCGTCAGAGTAAAGAACCGATGGCGGTACATCCGGTACTATTTCTTCACTACTTGAACAACCAACTAAGAGTGATACGGCTAATAGACCCGTTAAAGTAAGGTGTTTCATGTCAGGCGTCGATTCCTTGAATTAAATATTTCGTAAGCTTCCGTTACTTTCTAACCAGTAACAGATACAATGATGCAATTATTCTATTTTATCCATACTAATGGGTATTAGTCTCACGGTTTTTAAAAAAGTTCGATATGGCTCAGCAGATAACATTAACAGACACAGTAAAAAGCAGCCAGTTAGGTCAACGTTTAGACCAAGCTGTCGCTGAACTATTTACCGATTTTTCTCGCTCTCGTATTAAAGAGTGGCTTCTTGACGGCAAAATCCAAGTGGATGGCGAAGTTATCACTAAACCGCGCACCATAGTTTTGGGCGGTGAAGCGATCATCTTACAAGCAGAGCTTGCGGATGAAGAGCGCTGGGAAGCACAAGATATTCCGTTAGACATTGTCTATGAAGATGATGATTTATTGGTTATCAATAAACCTCGCGATCTGGTTGTACACCCAGGTGCAGGTACGCCGGATGGAACCATACTAAACGCATTGCTTTTCCATTACCCTCAGATTGCTGAAGTACCTCGTGCGGGTATTGTGCACCGTCTTGATAAAGACACAACTGGTCTTATGGTTGTGGCTAAAACGGTTCCAGCTCAAACTCGCCTTGTACGAGCTCTTGCTAAACGTCGTATTACTCGTGAATATGAAGCAATTGCTATTGGTAAAATGACCGCTGGTGGTGTGGTTGAGAAAGGCATTAGCCGTCATGCAACTAAGCGTACGTTAATGGACGTTAATGAACTGGGTAAGCCTGCGGTAACTCACTACCGTGTTGCTGAGCACTTCCGCGAACATACTCGTATTCGTCTGCGCCTAGAAACGGGTCGTACTCACCAAATCCGTGTTCACATGTCATACCTTCAGCACCCGTTGTTAGGTGATATTGCGTACGGTGGTCGTGCACGTATTCCAAAAGGTGCATCTGAAGAGCTAACGACAATGATTCGTTCTTTTGATCGCCAAGCGCTACACGCGGTTATGCTGAAGTTTGTTCACCCGATTACTGGTGAAGAAGTAGAGTTCCACGCACCTGTGCCAAATGACATGGTTGTGATGGCTGAAGCGTTGCGTGTTGATGCTCGCGAAAACATAGAAGACGACATTTAATCGTGTCAATGATCATCCCTGACTGGAATGCACCAAAAAACGTGAAAGCATTTGCTTCGACTCGTTTTGATGGTTGTTCTACAGGTGCTTATCAAGGGTTAAACCTTGGTATGCATGTTGGGGATGATGCTTTACTTGTTGAAAGTAATCGAACATGGCTAAAGCAACAATCTAAGATGCCCACGGCTCCAGTATGGCTAAATCAAACTCACTCAACGGATGTCATTACGGTTTTAGAACCTGTGGCGAATGTGCTTGATGCGGATGGTGCATTTACCACTGCAAAGGGGATTGTGTGTTCTGCGATGACAGCCGATTGCTTACCGGTCATCCTTACCGATACCAAAGGCACTCAAGTTGCTGCCGTTCATGCCGGTTGGCGTGGTCTTGCTGGTGGCATTCTTGAAAATGCCGTAGCAAAGTTTTCAAACCTAGATTCAGATAATCAGATCATTGCTTGGCTTGGCCCTGCTATTGGTAAAGATGCGTTTGAGGTGGGCAACGATGTGTTGGACGCTTTTGTTCGTTTTGACCCTCAAGCGAAATTAGCATTTAAAGCTAAATCTGAACCCGGCAAGTGGTTAGCAAACATGTCTCAACTTGCGACTCAACGATTAATGAAAGTTGGCGTGACTTCGGTGACAGATTCGAATCTATGTACATACGCAGATTCAGATGCTTTCTATTCTTATCGTCGTGATGGTATTACTGGGCGTCAGGCAACATTTATTTGGTTAGAGTAATCTCTGACTAGCATAACCACTCATCCAGTTCATTTATATTTTCATATCAGCTCTATTCTTCATCCTTATCCCTTGAAAATCTGCGTTACCGTATCCATCTTCTAACCATAAGATAAACATATCTAAGAGTAGGAAGGTTGGCATGCGTCTCGATCGATTCACTAGTAAATTCCAAATTGCGATATCTGATGCTCAGTCGCTCGCATTAGGTCGTGATCACCAATATATAGAACCTGTACACCTAATGGTGTCTTTGCTTAATCAAGATGGCAGTGCGATTCGTCCATTGCTCACTATGCTGAATATTGACGTTGTTCAATTGCGTTCTAAATTGAGCGAAATATTAGACAGAGTCCCAAAAGTAAGCGGTATCGGTGGTGATGTTCAGCTTTCTAACGCAATGGGAACGCTATTCAACCTATGTGACAAGGTCGCGCAAAAGCGTCAAGACAGTTATATATCTTCAGAAGTATTCCTACTCGCTGCAATAGAAGACAAAGGATCTCTAGGTAACTTACTTAAAGAGTTAGGCCTTACTGAGCAAAAACTATCTCAAGCTATCGAGCAAGTTCGTGGTGGTCAAAAGGTTGATGACCCGAATGCGGAAGGTAGACGCCAAGCTTTAGAGAAGTTCACCATTGATCTGACCGAGCGAGCAGAGCAAGGCAAGCTAGATCCTGTGATTGGTCGTGATGATGAAATTCGTCGCACGATTCAAGTCCTTCAACGTCGTACTAAGAACAACCCTGTCATTATCGGTCAACCCGGTGTAGGTAAAACTGCGATTGTCGAAGGTTTGGCTCAGCGTATTATCAATAATGAAGTGCCTGAAGGCTTAAGAGGCCGACGAGTGCTTTCATTAGACATGGGCTCATTAGTTGCGGGTGCTAAATATCGTGGTGAATTCGAAGAGCGTCTAAAATCAGTGCTTAATGAATTATCGAAAGAAGAAGGCAATGTCATTCTCTTTATCG
>NZ_JBFRSN010001104.1:0-634 GCF_041473595.1 Vibrio sp. 10N.222.46.A1 | reverse complement strand
AATCAAGAGAGTGAGAACGTCCGGCGATAGTAAAGCTTGTAGACAGGCGAAACAGCACTTACCAACCAAGAAAAAGTTCAAATACAGTTTTCCAGAAAAGTACATCCGACTTCATATCACAAACTGACCATTATGATGCACTATAACTAAATAATATTAATTTGATTGACTAAAACGTCAATGAATACGAGTGAATTACGGTGATCTGAGTTAGATGTCAGTATGTTGCACTGTCACTTGATATAACAATATGTCTCGTAGGGCGTTCATTTTACTGATATCTATTTAACCGAAGGTGCCAAATGTACACGAATCTTGTTTAGCGACAGCGTGTTTAACGGGGATGCCGAGGTGTTGGCAAGTCATTAGTACCTTTAGTTTTCTATCGGCAGGAGCATGTTCTGAGAGAATCACAGAGCTTATACACTCTTTATTCAGATACAGCTTGTTGCCAATAATCTCTTCATTGGGCAGTACCCAGCGATATTCTTTTTCGTAACGCCAGTTTGAATGTTTGATTCCAAGTACGCTCACGGCTAATTTCGATGCTTTTGACTTAACTAGCGAAGGAGAGCTAAGCATGCTTGGGTTGTCAGTATACTGAACTTCAAAGCAATTGAGATCTGCATCACCG
>NZ_JBFRSN010001103.1:0-1820 GCF_041473595.1 Vibrio sp. 10N.222.46.A1 | reverse complement strand
CAGGCAATAAGTGGTGACTTGGTGTTTTTCAAAACATCGATGACGGTACGACACGTCGGTGTATATTTAGGAAACAATCAATTCCTACATGCTTCGACATCGAAAGGTGTCATTATATCGAGATTGGATAACCCTTATTGGGCCTCTAAGTTTTGGCATTTTAGGCGTTTATAGTGATTAAAAGATTAACTGATAACACAGTTGCTTTGAAGGTACTATTTAAACGCCTATCGCTGTTTAGCCTAGTAAATGTACTAGAAGCTAATTAGTCGTATTGAGCGACCGCAGTATCAAACAGATTCTTCACTAATGCGATGTATTCATCTAAGAATACAATTTGTTCGTTAGTCGCTTTTTTTGACCATACACCAGCTAACACTTCACCTAAATCAGCCACCACTGAATCCGCTTCTTTCAATAGTTGAAAACGAACGCTTGAATGTAACTCAGGGTTTTGCTCGAAAATAGCCATGATGTTTGTTGATATCATGTCAGTGATGATGTCTTCGACACTTTCATTACCTGTATCGCCATTACTATTAGTAAAGACATCTAGGTTAAATGATAAGTGTTCGATCAAAGCCAAATAGCCATCGGTTTCTACAACCACAATAAATCTCCGTTTAAGCTCAAGAGCAGATTAATATGTACCTACCTAATACTATGTATATGAGTCTGTTTGTCATCTCTTTATTACTAAAAACTGTATTAAAGTGATCCGAGCTAGCATTTAAGCTTAAATTTCAATCAAAACACCCTAACTTCACCAAACACACCTAAAATATAGTGAAAAATAATCTCAACCTATTTCTGCGATTCTATTGTATGAAAATCATCATGCCGTGAGATTAGTTCCAAACTATTTCCTTATATCATTCTCAATTTCTGTTTTGATTTCAAAGGGCTTGAATCAGTTCGAGTTCACAAATCAGCCAATTGATTCTACATTAGTTGAATAAGAGCCAAGAACATTGACGAGTGCGTCTATAAATTGCTCAGATTTATCCTAAACTATTGCTAGTAAACAAACAGTATTTCTAACCTTCAGTCTTTGAGGATTTCCTATGTGGCAGGCCATTTCTCAACAACTTTCAGATACTCTTCTATTTAACTTCCAGATAACTGAACGTACCAAGGTTTCTGGTGGCGACATTAACGATTGCTATATGATTAGCGATGGTAACGAACGTTACTTTGTAAAAGTGAACCTGCGAGAATTTTTACCTAAGTTTGAAATTGAAGCTGAGAACTTACGCTTGTTAAGAGAAACTTCTACCGTTTATGTTCCTGAGTTGGTACTGATTGGTAAAACCAAAGAATGCTCGTTCATTATCCTTAATTACTTGCCGACCAAGCCGCTTGAAACAAGCAATAATAGCTATGACTTTGGCGTTCAACTTGCCCAATTGCATCAATGGGGTGAACAGAAAGAGTTTGGTTGTGACCAAGACAATTATATTGGTAGCACCCTTCAACCCAACCCTTGGCATAAGAAATGGGGGCGTTTTTTCTCTGAGCAACGCATTGGCTTCCAACTGCAATTGTTAAAAGAAAAAGGCATCGAATTCGGCGATATCGATGATATTGTTGATGTAGTGAATATGCGTCTTGCAGGCCACAACCCTCGCCCTTCTTTGCTTCATGGCGACCTTTGGAACGGTAATGTTGCTAACTCAGCCTTTGGGCCAATCTGTTACGATCCCGCTTGTTATTGGGGCGATCATGAATGTGATTTAGCGCTAACTGAACTGTTTGAAGGGTTTTCAAAAGAGTTTTATGAAGGTTACCAGAGCGTCAATCCACTCGACGTTGGCTATACT
>NZ_JBFRSN010001102.1:0-3990 GCF_041473595.1 Vibrio sp. 10N.222.46.A1 | reverse complement strand
TTCCACTGTACTGATAGAGAGCGCATTTAATATCCTTATTTAAGCCAAAAGACTTCCATAACCGTAACCATCACATTAGTAACAAACTGCTATGCACAATGTGAATGAGTTAGACGAATAGCTTAGCGGATAATTACAGCACAAATTACGTGCATATAAAACGAAAGTTTATAGAAATGTTAATAAATCGTGTACTTTGTCTGTTATTGCTTTGATTTCAAGAGCTTTCAGCTTGTCAGACTTAGGCTTCTTTGTGCCTACGCTTCCGGTCATGAATAACGCAAATTGATTCAGAGTAATGCAACATTTTAAGGAAGCCAATGACTCCTTATTATTTTATAACCCCAATAAAATCGGATTAGTTTTTATAATCCAAGCTATAGATTTTTATCTTGATCAACTTCACACTTTTTGGTTGCTAAGTAGACGCTCAATCTCTAATATCTCGCGCCTAGATTCCCAGGTTACTTTACTTATTTGGCTCTCCTTAATGGAACGCCAAGGCTTTTTACGTCCTAATTTTTGGAGAGATACGCAAATGTCCGCCACGTTTCCATTAGCGAAACTTACCTTTTTAATCGCTATTCTGACTGCCGTGGGTCAAATGACTCAAACGATGTACGTGCCTTCTATCGGTCATATGGCGGGTGAGTTCTTGGTTTCAGCATCTTCGCTTCAAGCTGTGATGGCGTGCTACCTGATCCCTTATGGTCTGTCGCAATTTGCATACGGTCCACTTTCTGATCGCCTAGGTCGCAAACCAATCATCGTTGTCGGTTTGATCATCTACATCATCGGTACTTTGGTGGCATTGTTTGCTCACGAATATGAATGGTTCTTAGCAGGTAGCTTTATACAAGGTTTGGGCATCGGTTGTGGTGGTGCGATGTCTCGTACATTGACTCGCGACTGTTTTGAAGGCGCAGAACTGCACCGCGCAAACAGCTTAATTAGCATGTGTGTGATTTTCTCACCATTGATGGCTCCTGTATTAGGTGGGTACTTAACAGAAGCTTTCGGTTGGCGTTCTAGCTACTTGTTCCTGGCGCTGTTTGGTATCGCAGTGGTGATCACCATGATGACGAGCATGATGGAAACTCTGCCAAAAGAACGACGCAAACATGAATCGGTTGCCAACAGCTACAAGTTCGTTCTATCTGACAAACGTTTCCAAGGTTTCTTATTGGTATTGGTCGCAACATTTGCAGGTGTAGCGGTATTTGAAGCTGCGGCAGGTGTATTACTTGGCGGAGTACTTGGCTTGCCAGCAACCACAGTAAGCTTGTTGTTTGTATTACCCATTCCAGGTTACTTAGTCGGTGCTGGCCTATCCAGTTACATCGCACAACGTAGCAGTGAGCGCCGCGCTCTGAATGTTGGACTAGTTGCTATCTTGGTAGGGTCTACCGTGGTGTTGATACCAGGTCTATTTAGTCAAACAACAGCATTAACTTTGATCGGTGGTGCTACGATTTACTTTTTGGGCGCTGGTATCTTATTCCCGGCGGCAACAACAGGGGCGCTTTCGCCATTCCCGTACCACGCAGGTACTGGAGGTGCAATTTTGGGTGGTATGCAAAATCTAGGTGCTGGCATCGCAACACTACTGGCCTCGTTCTTCCCAGCTCAAGACCAACTTCCGCTCGGTTGCTTGATGATTGCAATGTCATTCATCGCCATGCTTGGTTTACGTTGGGTTAATCGTAAACCTGACCATTCAAACGAAATGCCATTGGCTATCTAAAGTAAACTCTACCTCAGCTCAAACAACGAAGAGGGACAGACTGAAAAGTGTGTCCCTTTTTCATTGCACGTTTCCCCCAGCTCACATCTACCATCGATTCCATTAAACATTACTTTGATTTATTGAAAACAATAACAGACACTTACGCTGAAAGTACCAATCCAGAATCCCATTATAAATAACATCACTGGAAGAAAACTAACCACTAAAGGATGCTGGCATTAAAACGAGTAAGGTACACAATAGGATATACAGATGCGTTTCGCTTTAACCACATTAGCCGTATCGGCCGCACTTGTCGCCGGATGCAGCAATCAAGGAATAACAACCATGGACCACAACTCTCCATCGCAACTCATCGCACATCAAACCCAAGCTCCCGTAGCTAAGAAAGTCCCTCATGCAATGACGATTCATAGTGATACCCGAATCGATGGTTATTACTGGATGCGTGATGATGAGCGCCAAGACCCAGAGATCTTGCAGCATCTTGAGCAAGAAAACCAGTACGCAGAGGCCGTGCTGAAACACACTGAAGCATCACAAGAACAGTTATTTGAAGAGATCAAAGGCCGAATCGCAAAAGACGACCATTCGGTTCCAGTTCGCAAAGGCAGCTACTACTACTCGAATGAAGTCACAGGTGACAACGAATACCCAGTTCACTTGCGTGAAAATGACTTTTTAGGTACAGACAAGCAAGTCATCTTAGATGTTAACGAACTAGCAAAAGACCATGAATTTTTCAGTATTGGTGGCTTAACGATCAGCCCAAGCGAAAACTTGTTGGCCTATGGCGAAGACACGCTGAGCCGCCGTATTTACACCATCAAGATTAAAGACCTCACGACAGGTGAATACCTAACAGATGAAATTGAAGGAGCTTCGAGCGCTATTGCATGGCAAAACGACAACCAAGCCTTTTACTACATCAAAAAAGATCCACAAACATTACTTGGTTATCAAGTTTACCGCCATGTGTTAGGCACACCTCAAACAAGCGATGAGCTAATCTACGAAGAAGCCGATAGCGCTTATTACACCTCTTTAAGTAAAAGCAAAGATGGTGAACAGGTCTACATTTGGCACTCGAGTACAGAAACCAGCGGTGTTTCAGTCATAGATGCCAACAACCCAAACGCTAAAGCTGAAGCTTTCTACCCACGAGAAACGGGTATCGAGTACAGCATCGCTAAGCTAGGTGATTGTTACTACATCTACACCAACTACCAAGCGGTCAACTTCCGTTTAATGAAAGTCACTGCTGAAGAGATGCATGACCGCTCTAAATGGGTCGATGTCATTCCTGCTGACGAGAATACTCAGCTTGTTGACTTCGAGCTGTTTGATGACCATCTGGTTTACGAGCAACGTGCGAATGGCTTGTCTACAGTGAAAGTTCGTCAACTCTCAACAGGGAAAGAGTTCCCACTTGAATTTAACGACACTGCTTTTGCTGCTTACCTAACAAGTAACTATGAATTAGATAACTCAAAAGTTCGCGTCTATTACAGCAGCTTAACCACACCAGGTACTTACTATGATTTCGACCTAAGTTCAGGAGAATCCGAAGTCATGAAACAAACACCTGTATTGGGTGATTTCGAAGCGGATAACTACCAATCAGAGCGAATTATGGTAACGGCTCGCGATGGTAAGCAAGTACCTGTCTCTCTGGTTTATCGCAAAGATTTATTCAAGAAAGACGGCACTAACCCAATCTACCAATACGGCTATGGCTCTTACGGATCTACGATCGAACCTACCTTCAGCTCAACTCGCCTAAGCCTACTGGATAGAGGTTTTGTTTTTGCGATCGCTCACATCCGCGGTTCAGAGATGCTCGGGCGCCCTTGGTATGAGGACGGCAAAAAGCTAACCAAGCAAAACACGTTCAACGACTTTATCGATGTAACCAAAGGGCTAGTTGAAGAAGGCTACGGCGCACAAGATAAAGTGTTCGCCGTTGGTGGTTCTGCTGGCGGTCTATTGATGGGCGCAATCATCAACCAAGCACCAGAACTGTACTGTGGCATCGGAGCACATGTTCCGTTTGTGGACGTTGTCACAACCATGCTTGACGAATCGATTCCTCTTACCACCAACGAGTATGACGAATGGGGCAACCCGAACGATAAAACCTATTACGATTACATGCTAGGTTACTCACCATATGACAATGTGAAGGCTCAAAGCTACCCGAACATGTTGGTAACAACAGGCTTGCATGACTCACAAGTACAATA
>NZ_JBFRSN010001101.1:0-449 GCF_041473595.1 Vibrio sp. 10N.222.46.A1 | reverse complement strand
TTTATTGTCACTAGCTGCTTCGAAATACATTAATCGCCCATCAGACAGGGAGTTCCCGTTCGGTCGAGCAATCATTGAGCCAATCGTAATCGCCATTAAAGCGATTGTGATTCTGCTTGTGGTCGGTTATTCACTTTATTCTGCGATTGGTGCTCTGATGACAGGTGGTCGTGAAGTTGATGCTTCTATCGCAACTCTGTTTGGTATTTTCAACGTATTGGGTTGTGGTTACGCTTGGTGGTACATCGCTAACAAGAGCAAACGTATTTCTTCAGGTTTGATTCAAGCTGAGTCTAAACAGTGGCAAATGGATACGCTGTTGAGTGTGGCAGTTACGGCAGGTTTCGTTGTTGCTTGGTTGGTGGCTTACTCTCCGTTTGCTGAATACGCGGTATATGCCGATCCAATGATGATGTTGCTGATGTCTTTCTACTTTATCAAAGTGCCGT
>NZ_JBFRSN010001100.1:0-3008 GCF_041473595.1 Vibrio sp. 10N.222.46.A1 | reverse complement strand
CCTCATTTACAGCATTTGCTGCCGACGAACCAGAAACCGTAGTCGTTATCGGTTCTGCCCTTGACCAATTGATTCAGACTGAAATCAACTCTGACACACTGGAAAAGAAGCAAGCATCAGACATCAAAGATGTTTTGAATACTATGCCTAGCGTTACGGTTGACGGGAACGCACGTTACTCACGCAAAGTATTTGTACGTGGTATGGAAGACAAATTTGCCGTAGTGACTATTGATGGCGCGCGACAAGAAGGTCAGCTTTTCCACCACTCTGGTGACCAAGCGATTGATCCTGCAATGCTAAAAAGAGCTGAAATTGAATTAGGTGGTAACTCTGCACTGTCAGGTTCTGGTGCTATCAATGGTTCATTTAGCTACGAAACGAAAGACCCAAGCGATCTTCTTAAGCCGGGTGAAAGCGTTGGTGCTCGAGTAAAAACAAGCTATCAAACAGCTTATGAGCGTTTTGCAACCAACGTTGCTGTGTATGCAAAAGTGAACGACAAGCTACAGTTCATGGGTATTGCGAACTATTCAGAAGATGGCGATCTGCACATTCCTGATCAAGAAGCGGTAACCTCTAAGCAGGGTGAGCTTAAGTCGGGTTTGGCTAAAGTTGTTTTCATTCCTAATGATGCCAATGAATTTAAACTGACTTTCAACCGATACAGTGATGGTGGTACGCGTCAGCTTTCTGGCGAAAAGGCGGGTGCTCTGTATGCTGACGATAAACACGACTATCATTCGCTTAATCGCGATACAGTGACGCTACAGCACGAATACGATGCGGGTAGTGATCTAGTTCATCTGAAAAGTAATGTTTACTACAACCGTCAATACATGGATCGTGATGCTCTTGAAGGTACCGCTTGGGGCAAAACACCGGCAGGTAAATGGTTCAAAGATGGCAAAATGTCTTACCCTAAGCGTGAATACAATGTAACAACCATTGGTGGTGACATTCGTAACGTTTCTTGGGTTGGTGAGCATGAGCTTACTTATGGTCTTGAGGGCTACAAAGCCAAGCAATGGATTGATGCTGGTGAAGGCGTATATCTAAGCGGTACTAAGCAAGGCCAAACTGAGAAGTACAGCATGGATGGTGGTACGGTGACGGCTTACGGTCTGTATCTGCAAGATATGTACGAATTCAGCGATTTCCGTCTGACAACAGGTCTTCGTTACGACGTTCATAAACTGGGTGGTGTGTATAAGGGCGAGTTTGACCAACTATCTCCAAAGTTCAAAGGTGAATACCAAACAACGGAAAACCTAAAACTTCGTGTAGGTTACGGTCGTCTGTTTAAAGGCGCGTCACTACCAGAAACGCTAACGATGAAAGCACCAAGCAAAGTTAAGCAGTCTGATACTAAGGCGATGACGGGTAATAACTACGAAGCGGGCTTTGATTACGAGCTAACACGTTTGCTTGCGGCTGATTACGCGATTCTAGGTTTCACGGCTTATACCTATGACCTTGATAACCAAATGCACCCAACTAAGAACAACGCAACATTATCTAATAAGTATGATGTTGAAGTTTGGGGTGTAGAGACAGTATTGAGCTATCAGTTAGATGCATTAAGTGTTTACGCTAACCACTCTTACTCTGATGGTGAGCAAAAGAGCCTGAAAAACGGCAAGACAAGTCACATGAATAAAACCGGTATTCATAACTTTAAGGCCGGTTTTAACTACAGCCTAAACAATGAATTTGTGTTTGGTTGGGATTCACGCTTTGTTCCGGGGAACGATTACGAGAACGAAAAAGGCAAAGAGATCAAACGCTCAGGCTTCGCAACGCACAACATTTGGGCGGCTTACACACCGACGTTTGCTAAAGACCTAGAGATGAACCTTGGTATCGATAACCTGCTTGATAAGAAGTACGCTGAGCATACTGGTTTTGGTATCTCTTGGGGTTCAGAAAAGTACACCAGCTATGAAGCGGGTCGTAACTTTAAAGCTTCTATCGCTTATAGCTTCTAATCTGCTCTTAGCTGAAAGTTATTCTAGAAATAGAGAGTTATCAGTATAAGTGCAATGTTTCGTCTTAAAATGAAACAACAAAAAAGCCTTAGTTCAGACTAAGGCTTTCTGCTTTCTAATGATTTATTTTCTATTTGTTGATTTATAAGCGGATTTATTTCTAACGGTTAGCTTTAATGACTGAATTTGTGACGTCAGATTAAGACACAGCTTCGTAGCGAATATCTTGCAGATTAAAACCTAAATCGATGTCTGTTTTGAGTGCAGAAACGAGCTTACATACGCGAGCCGACTCGATATGCTCATCGAATTTCTTACGATACTTTTTCGGTAAGTCTTCAGCTAGGAATGCTGTTTCGATATCAGGGTATGTCGTTAATATCTCTTTGGCTGCTTTTGGCCCTATACCTGGAATTCCGGGGACTTGGCTTGAGCTGACGCCCGTTAATCCCCAGTAATCTGCCAGTTGCTCTGGCTTTACGCCAAATTCCGCTTCGATAAAGGGCTTATCTAACCAACGGTGTTGGAAATAATCACGGATTTGTAGCGTTGGAGACAACAGTTGGCAGTAGCCCTTATCTGTCGAAATGATAGTGACAGTTTCTCCGTGGTCAGCGACTTTCTTTGCCAATGTTGCAACTAGATCATCCGCTTCAGCGCCGTCAGAGAGCAGTGAATCAATCCCTAATTCCCACCAAGCTTGTTGAATCGCATCGAGACCTTTCATCAATGGTTCTGGCATCGGCTTACGGTTTTGCTTATAAGCGGGAAGGACTTCCGCGCGCCAACCTCGATCTTGTAAATGATGATCAAATACCGCAATGATATGAGTGGGTTTTGATTCGTTTAGGATGCGATTAAGAGTACGAGCAGTCGTGGTGATGGTTCTTGCAATATCGGTTGGGTCCGGCTGAACAGAGTGCACGCGTCGGATGAGGTTCAAGGCATCGATAATAACAAGATGGATAGACATAAGTTTCCACTAAATAGGCAATAAATAAGGGGCTGCTAGCCCCTTAT
>NZ_JBFRSN010001099.1:0-5628 GCF_041473595.1 Vibrio sp. 10N.222.46.A1 | reverse complement strand
CTTACTACTACTTATATCGTGTCGGTGGGATCAGCCTGAAAGATGAAAAAGAGCGCAAATGCCCACAATGTGGTGGTGAATGGCTGTTAGATGCGCCAATCCACGATATTTTCTATTTCAAGTGTGATGATTGCCATCTGGTATCCAACATTTCTTGGGATCATCTTAAATAGACATCGTTCATTTTTTATGAGTTGGGCCTATGAACTTTAGAACCATTTAAATGGAACATGAGTTTATTGTTATAGGGTAATTTTTAATGCTAAAACTTTGAGAGCTTATTTTTATGAACAAAATTAAAATATTCAATATTTTTTTATCGTTATCTGTGGTTTTGCTCTTTGGTTGTTCTTTTTCAAAGTGGGAACAGATTAATTTGGATTCGGAAAATTTTGAGTCGTATGGTAACGAGAGTTCAGAGGTGGTTATCATTAACGCACAGGGTGGTGCTTTCCCTGATTTAGAACGAAACTTCCTTCGAGAAATGTTTTCTTGGTTAGATTTGGGTCGTTATATGCTATTGAACGTCCATCAAACTCAAACTAAGCCTGGTAGTGATTTTGAATCTAGAGAAATCACATTCGAGGACGCTAAAGAAGCGGATAAGCAAAGTGTTTTGTGGTTATCGGAAACCATTAACAAATTTAAAGATAGCGGCAAGCGTGTTTATGTCGTAGGTGCTTCATTTGGTGCGTTTATGGTTCAAGAGTCGCTAGCAACTCAAGGTAATGTTGCTGATGGTTATCTCTTGATGGTCGGACGGTTAGATATGCCAAGTGAAGTATGGACTGAGTTTGCAGGTGGACGCATGGTGGGGTTTGAAGATAACAATACTATAGTCGACTTTTCAGCGCAGGAAGCGGGAATGGGGGGGGATGGTCTTTACACCGATATCAACATGGCTAAACTATCTGCAGGGTTAGCATACAATCGTTATTCTGAGACCCTAAAAGGTCTCGATATGAGAAATGTTACATATGTTTACGCAGCGTCGGATGAGCAAGTTGGGGCATTGACGGAGGCTGAAACCTCATTTCTCAGAGAGCATGGTGCTAAGGTCATAATAAAAGATACTGATCATGTAGAAACAGCTCTTTCAATAAAACCCATACTACAGGCGATGATAGAAGAATAAGTTAAAAAAAAGCTGATACAGAAGGTATCAGCTTTTTTTGTATTACACGTTAATTATCAGCCTTAATTTACCAACCTTTAACTACGCCACCTTGGAAGATGTCAGAAGCTGCGTTGTACACTTCTTCAGTTTGATATGCTTTAACGAAGTTTTGTACGTTTTCTGCATTTAGGTTGTCTTCACGAGAAACGATTAGGTTCACGTATGGAGAATCTTTGTCTTCAACGAATACGCCATCTTTTTGTGGAGTCAGGTTGATAGAGCTCGCGTAAGTAGTGTTGATGATAGATAAAGTTACATCATCAAGAGAACGTGGCAGTTGAGCTGCGTCTAGTTCAACAATCGTTAGGTTCTTAGGGTTACCAACGATGTCACGAACGGTAGCTAGAAGACCTGCACCTTCACGAAGTTCAAGTAAACCTTGCTGCTCAAGAAGCAGTAGAGAACGACCTAGGTTTGTTGGGTCGTTTGGTACAGCGATACGAGCACCATCTTGGATTTCGTCTACCGATTTAACTTCTTTAGAGTAACCTGCAATAGGGTAAACAAAAGTGTTACCTGCGACCGTTAGCTTGTAACCACGGTCAGCAACTTGCTGATCTAGGTACGGCGTGTGTTGGAATGCATTGATGTCGATAGAACCATCATCTAGCGCTGCGTTAGGTGTTACATAATCCGTAAAAGTGACCAGTTCAACATCCAGGCCGTATTGCTCTTTCGCGACTTTAGCTGCTACTTCAGCAACTTGTGCTTCTGCACCTGCCATTACGCCAACTTTGATCTTAGAAGTATCGACTTCTTTATCACCACAACCTGCTAGTACTAGCGCTGAAGCTGCTGCTGCAATAGTAAGTAAACCTTTAAGGTTAAATTTCATAATAATCTCCTTTTAATAAATCTATTTAATTTGGTTCAGACGACTTTGATTTTGGTCTGTAAGTCGTTATCTGTGGTCAACGCGGCGAACTAATGAATCACCGATTGATTGAATAATTTGTACTAGCACAATCAACATGACGACTGTTACTGCCATAATGGTCACATCGTAGCGGTGAAATCCGTAACGAATCGCGACATCACCTAGGCCACCACCACCCACAGTTCCAGCCATTGCCGAGTAACTCACAAGAGTCACTAGCGTAATCGTCACTGAGTTGATGATAGTCGGCAGTGCTTCAGGAAGCAGAACCTTATTGATGATTTGTGTGGGTGTTGCGCCCATTGACTGAGCTGCTTCCACTAGACCTGTTGGTACTTCAAGTAGTGCACTCTCGATAAGTCGAGCTACGAATGGGATAGCACCAATCGTCAGCGGAACAATCGCTGCGGTTGTTCCGATGAAGGTACCAATCAGCATCTTAGTGAGAGGGATGATCGCTACCATCAATACTAAGAAAGGCACAGAACGGCCCACGTTCACAACCGCACCAAGAATTTTGTTTAGCTTGGTGTTCTCTAACAGGCCACCTTTTTTAGTCGTGTGTAGAATAACGCCTAATGGAATACCGACAGCGAAACCAACGATGCCAGCAACAGCAACCATGTAAAGTGTCTCGCCTGTTGCTTCCAATAGAAGGTTGCCGTTAAGGCTGATCCAGTCAGCAATCTCGTTGAAACTAAAGGACATAACCAAGCACCTCTACTTTTACATTGTTGTCGCGTAGGAATTGGATAGCAGCATTATCATCGGCTTCGTTACCGAACAGCTCAGCGACCATCATGCCGAACTTCACGCCGCCGGCGTAATCGAGGTCAGAGCTTAAGATGCTGACATCGATATTGAATTTACGAGCAATTTGCGTCATCAGCGGAGCATCAACCGTTGCACCAGTAAACTCAAGACGTACTAATGGGTAGCTACTGTTAACACGAGTTTCTTGAAAACGCGCTTGATAATCTTCAGGGATAGATAGGTCTAGCGTTGAGCGAATAAACTGATGTGCTAGCTCTGTCTTAGGGTGTGCGAATATGTCGCCAACTGTACCTTTCTCTACTAGCTCGCCACCGCCAATGATTGCGACTTCGTGACAAATGCTCTTAACTACGTCCATCTCGTGCGTAATAAGTAGGATCGTGATGTGTAGCTTGCGGTTGATTTCACGTAGCAGCTCAAGAATAGATTGAGTCGTTGCTGGATCCAGAGCACTGGTCGCTTCATCACACAGTAGTACTTTCGGGTCTGAAGCTAGCGCACGAGCAATCGCGACACGCTGCTTTTGACCACCACTTAAGTTCGCAGGGTAGGTATCACGCTTATCCGATAGGCCGACAAGCTCAAGTAGTTCACTCACTTTCGCTTCAATCGCAGCTTTATCTTTACCAGCAAGCTCTAAAGGCAGTGCTACATTGTTAAATACAGTACGAGAAGACAGCAGATTGAAGTGTTGGAATATCATGCCGATGTTACGGCGTGCTTCGCTAAGTTCTGATTTGCTGAGTTTTGTCAGGTCGATACCGTCAACAATCACTTCACCTGATGTTGGAGCTTCCAACATGTTTACACAACGGATAAGGGTACTTTTGCCTGCACCTGAAGAGCCGATGACTCCAAAGATTTGACCTTGAGGTATGTGGAGGTTGATATCAATTAAGGCATTGATTTCTTTAGTGCCTTGATAAAAAACCTTATTGACTTGATTCACTTTAATCATAGAGAAACCCGTGCAGGTGGAACAGAATAATATGTCGATAGCTCGCTCGATTTACAGACGATGCTATGGTGTTCTATGATCTAAGTCAATAGATATTTTTACGTCTAGACGGCTAAACGTCGATTGTGTTGCTAAGGTAGAAACAAATCGTTAACGAACGCAAAACTAAATAGATAGTGATGAAGCAAATAAAGCGTGTAATAATTAATGATTAATAGAGAGTTGATAGAGAACTAAATTTTGTCTAAACCTGCTGTTTTTATAGATCGTGATGGTGTGATTAACGTTGATCATGGCTACGTACATGATGAGCATGACTTTGAATACATCGATGGTGTGTTTGAAGCGGCAAAAGCGTTTAAAGATATGGGCTATTTATTGGTACTTGTGACCAACCAATCTGGTATTGCTCGTGGCAAGTTTAGCGAAGATCGTTTTCTTTCTTTGACGCAGTGGATGGATTGGAACTTTGTCGATAATGGCGTTGAGTTAGATGGTATCTATTACTGTCCTCATCACCCTGAACACGGCATTGGCGACTACAAGCAAGATTGTGAATGTCGTAAGCCTAAACCTGGTATGTTCATTTCTGCGCGTGACTTTCTCAAAATTGATATGGCTAACTCTGTCATGATTGGCGATAAAGCTGAAGACATGATGGCCGCAGAAGCCGCTGGTGTTGGTACCAGAGTATTGGTGAGAACCGGTAAACCCGTGACTGAAAAGGGTGAGGCACTTGCCAGTGTCGTGCTAGATAGCATTAAAGATGTACCAGCTTTCCTGAAAGGCTGATACATTTTCCTACCGTTAACAGGCTTACTTATTACGTGGGTTCTAACCAGTCAACTGGGGTGCTAACCTATCAATAAGATATCAGCGCCGTTAACTATATAAAGATGAGGAACGCAGTATGAAAGCATTGTTGGCAGCATCTCTATGTACGGTAGCGTTAGTCGGGTGTTCTAAATCCGCGGCGCTTGATGGTGCAGTCTCGGACGATCAATTCGTGACTTATCAATGTGAGTCTGACGCTTCATTTAAGGTCGCTTACCTTGGTAATGAAAAAGCGGTATTACGTTTGCCAGAGAATGAATATCGCCTAACTCAAATAGCGGCAGGTTCAGGAACGAAGTACATCTTAGATGATGGAACCTCTGAACTGATCAATAGCGTCACTTTACGCACTAAAGGTGACAACGCACGTCTAGAATTTGGTCGTGTCGTCTATAAAAACTGCCGAAAGTAGGTCATAGTTATCTACTAGGATTTACAAACAGTTAAGTGAGGGAGTTCGCCCTCACTTTTTCTTTCTCTTCCCTTTAACGTCAGACTTTTTATGAGCAAAAAACTCACTATTCTCGATATTGCTAAGCTGTCCGGTGTTGGTAAGTCTACCGTATCTCGCGTTCTGACCAATGATCCCAAAGTAAAACCTGAAACCCGTGAAAGGGTGGAAAGAGTAATTCAAGAATCTGGGTACACGCCTTCGAAGTCTGCGCAGTCGATGCGTGGTGGCAGTCAAAAAGTCATCGGTGTCATCATCTCTCGTCTGGACTCTCCTTCTGAAAACAAAGCGGTAAGTACGATGCTGGCCGAGTTGTATCGAGCGGATTATGATGTGGTGATCATGGAAAGCCAGCTAGATAGAGAAAAAGCCAATGAGCACCTTCAGGTTCTCAAGCGCCGCAATGTAGATGGCATCATTGTGTTTGGCTTTACTGACTGTGATATTCCTGCAATCGAAGCTTGGGAACACAAAGCGGTGGTGATTGCTCTGGATACCGAGAACGTGACGTCGATTAACTATGATAACCAACAGGTGATCAATAGTGCGTTAACGCA
>NZ_JBFRSN010001098.1:0-277 GCF_041473595.1 Vibrio sp. 10N.222.46.A1 | reverse complement strand
ACCGACACCTGCAGCGTACCAGCGGTTAAACTCTTGCTGAGATTGGCCACTACAAATCGCGAACAGTTCATCGGTCAGCCAAAAGCCAAGTAATAGACGCCAACGAGCAGGAAGGTGGCTGATTTTGTCACGCATCGATACGCTGTATAAAAAGTGTCTTGAAGTAATAAAGAACGTGGTCAACAACATAGTCCCTAACCCAATGCCCGATTTGAACATCCCTGCTGCGACAAGTTGTGCTGAGCCGGCAAATAGAATAGCCGACATCGCTTGCGCT
>NZ_JBFRSN010001097.1:0-240 GCF_041473595.1 Vibrio sp. 10N.222.46.A1 | reverse complement strand
GAGCTAAACCCTGAAGACTTAGCTGAGTGTCGCACTCTTGGCGAAATCGTTGCTTACATGAACAGCAAGCTTCCGGCTTCTGCTCCTGTAGTCGCTCAAACTGCAGCAACTTCAGTTCAAGCAGCTAGCGGTTTAGATGCCGCTGTCGTTCAGAAGACGATGCTAGAAGTGGTAGCAGAAAAGACGGGCTACCCGACTGAAATGCTCGACCTAGCAATGGATATGGAAGCAGACCTTGGT
>NZ_JBFRSN010001096.1:0-909 GCF_041473595.1 Vibrio sp. 10N.222.46.A1 | reverse complement strand
TTCTTTGTTGGTTGCGTACTCTACAGGTCATAAGAGGGGATTGGAACTCTCAAATATTAGATACAGGCTGATAATTTGCAAAGTTTTAACACAACATACGTTTAAATGCTTGTTATCCATCTTCTTTTTACTACTATTTATAGGGTCAATTTAGACAATAATAGGAATTAGTATGATGAAGGTTTGGCGTTGTCTATTGTTAATGTTGGCGTTTGTCGCATTTGGAAGTTTTGCGCAAAGCGTCGATAAAATAGCAGAAGTACAAGACCAGCTAATGCTGGACCTCACTACATTAGAAACAGCGCACGATGCTGAAAAGCCGTTTCTAGAAGACATATTGCGAAGAAAGAACCAAGCACTACGCAAAGAGATATCCTCCCAATTATCATCTGATAAGAAGCAAGGCTTAGACGCTGTTCTTGCCCAGCAAGTAGAGCTTTTACAGCATTTACTGTCATTGAACGAAGTTAAAATTGTCTCTATGAGCAAAGACAACCGTTCGGCTGAAGGGGATGCAAAAAAGCGTCTTGAATTGTTGATTCAAAAACGTATCGGAATGATGGATGACTACTATCAGCAACTTTCTAAGACCTTAAGTTGGTCAAAAGATCGAGGCGTTGATGTATCGGCTGCGGAAAGTCAGTTAAAAACCGCACTAGCTTCTCGTTCGCAATATCTGACAAATGCGATTCTCTACACAGACACGCAGCGTCAAGATTTAGAGCGCCGTTTGTCTTTTGTGAGTGAAGAAGAAAAGGCGACGATAAAAACTGAATTAATACGTTTCAGAGAACGAACCAGCGTTATGGTTGCCAGCTTAGAGAAAAGTATCTCCATGATGGTGCCATTTGGTGTGGATGTCACCTCGTACAAGCGTATTCTATTAGCGACCACCGGCGACATTAACGC
>NZ_JBFRSN010001095.1:0-499 GCF_041473595.1 Vibrio sp. 10N.222.46.A1 | reverse complement strand
TATTTAGGCTGCTAATACTAATGCATGACTAACGATCATACCCGCAATTATTATAAGGTTTAATGTATTTCGTGATAGATCTAGCGTATCACGAATAATTCGTGCCACAAGTGGTTGCATATTAAAAATTGTGCGACATTATAACCTGCCGACCAAAAGACACTTAAATCATCAGCCAAAAGAAAAGGGAAAACATGTTTAAAACAGTTATCGATGAAGAGTTATCCATCGCTCTGGTTGAAGAGAACTTCGCATCTCATTACGCGGAAATTTCACAAAGCCAAAATGAGTATCTTAGCCAATGGTTAGCATGGCCACCGCACTGCAAAACAGAGCAGGACTTTAGGATCTTCATCCAGCGCTCGCTACATGATTACGCGGAAGGCAAAAGCATGACATGTGCGATTGTGTACAAAGACAATATCGTCGGTAACTGTAGCTTTAACTCCATTGACCACAGCAAACAGAAAGTCACGATAGGCTATTGGTTGTCCGAGAC
>NZ_JBFRSN010001094.1:0-1618 GCF_041473595.1 Vibrio sp. 10N.222.46.A1 | reverse complement strand
TCGATATTCGTAGTGAACTGGCTCTGCTTCAAGCCAAATACACAAACAAACACAGTGCCGTACAAGCTAAAGTTCGTGAACTAGACAGACTTGAAAATGAGAGAAAGAGTTTACTCGATGTAACTCAACCTGCGATGAACAGCGACCAGCTTTGGGACATTGCAAGTAGTACTACACTGAACAAACTTTCGGATACCCAACCTCTTTTAGTCACCCAACTACACAGTTTACAACTGGTTCGCGCTCGCTTTGAGTCTTTAACTGAAGAAACGAAAAGCCTTCGTACTATGATTTTCGAATTAGAACACAAGGCGAATAACTTCGGTGAAAATGCAAAAGAGATGTATCGCCTTAAACGCCAAGTTGAAATCAAGCGTCAGCTATACGATGAACTGACAGAGCGTTATGAAATGGCTCAGCTAACAGGTTCGCTTGGCGTATTCGAGCAAAACAAACGTGTGAAGATTATCGATTTACCCTTCACGCCTAGTATCAAATCTAACATACCTTCTTTTGTGTTTGTTTTGGCTGGTTTCGTTGCAGGTATCGGCCTTGGCATTGGGTTGGCGATATTGTTTGAGCTGTTTGACTCTTCAATCAAGCGTAAAGACGAAATCGAAGACATCTTAGGTGTTCCTGTCATTACCGTTATCCCTAAAATGAGTTAGTTAGCCTTAAAGGCATTTTTAATTTGCTAGCTTCGTAGCTTCTTCTTATCTTTTTAGCTTCCTAACACTAAACGCCAACATTCGCTTGGCGTTTTTTTTGTCTAAAGCCTCAAGTTCTAACGCTACTTTCGATTAACCCAAGCCCTATGCTCCAAATAGCTATTCATTGGTGTTTTGTTTTGATTCCCATTTTGAGAAACAAAAAACGCCCTATAGAATCATGCATTAAGCGATTGAAATATAAAGGTTATTTAATTGGCACAACTCCTGCAGTCTCATTGTGTAGCTAAACGTTTTAAAGAAGTTACTTCAAGAAAAATGTCAGAAAGGCGAAACAAGAATTATAAAGGCAGGGTCCAAATTATGAATACGCACTTAACGAAGCATGGTAAAAAGATCATACACGTTGTTCAGCACCTCGCTCCCGGCGGATTAGAAACCCTAACGTTAGATTTGCTGCGCCTTGCTAAACCAACAGACCAAGTGTTGATTGTCAGTTTAGAAGGAACAAAAGAAGACTCGATCAACAACTGGCCTAAATTAAAGCAGTATCAAAATCAAATCGTCTTTTTGGATAAAGCACCAGGCGTACAATTCAGTATCATCATCAAATTGATGAAAGCATTTAACGGTATTCGACCTGATGTTGTTCACACGCATCACATAGGCCCACTGCTCTACGCGGGTTACGCTGCCCGTGTAACTGGGGTTCCTACTCGAATTCATACCGAGCATGATGCTTGGCATTTGAAAAATAACAAACGTCGTCGCTTACAAGCCCTTGCATTGAAAGCGGCTCAACCAACGTTAGTGGCCGATGCAACACGCGTTTACAATCAGTTACGTTGTGCGTTTTCATACAAAAACATCATCACGATTAAAAACGGCGTAGATTGTGAGAAGTTTAAACCGATGTCAAAAGCAGACGCGAGAGCAAAGCACAACCTACC
>NZ_JBFRSN010001093.1:0-3313 GCF_041473595.1 Vibrio sp. 10N.222.46.A1 | reverse complement strand
TGATAACACGCTCCACGTTAGGAATAAATCTAAGAAGCGAACTTGCTGTTCATTGATGCCAATTGAACTGAATGGGTTTACGTCTAAAGAGCGAACCTCGATGTACTCAACGCCAGCACGAGCCAGTGCTTCAGATGGTTTCTCGCCACTTTTCGCCACACGCTTAGGACGGATTGGAGCATAAAGCTCATTCTCAATTTGCAGTACGTTGCTATTTAGTTGACGGTATTCCCCATCAACCTTAGTGCCAATCTCAGCGAATTCTTCTGATGGTGTGCGAATAGCTTGATTCAAACCTTCAAGGTATTGGTCTAGGCTGTTGAAGCCAATCTTCAGTACACTTTGCGCACTGTTGGTGTAACCAAGGTCACTTAAGCGCAATGCCGTTGCTTTGGGTAGATACAGTGTTTCTCCAACCTTTTCAAAAGGTAGGTTGGTTTCTCTTCCTTTGATAAAAGAAGAACATAGCGCAGGTGAAGCACCGAAGAAGTATGGGATTAACCAACCAAAGCGGTAGTAATTACGAATCAAACCGAAGTACGCATCTGATTTAGCTTCGCAACGCGCTTCTTCGGTTTGCTCTCCAAACAGACTGTCCCAAAAGCTTTCTGGGAAAGAGAAGTTGAAGTGAACACCCGAAATAATCTGCATCAGACTACCGTAGCGACGCTTTAGGCCTTCACGATATAGCGTCTTCATCTTACCGCTGTTAGAAGTACCGTATTGCGCAAGCTGAATGTAATCTTCACTCCCCACATAACAAGGCATAGAGAGTGGCCACAGCTTTTCGCCGTCTAACTTGGTTTGAGTGAAGTGATGGATATCAGACAACTGATTCAAAAGCGTCGGAACGTCGTTAGAAACAGGCGTGATAAACTCCAGTAGCGACTCAGAGAAATCGGTCGTTACCCATTCGTTCATCAACGCAGATCCTAAAGCCTTAGGGTGCGGCCCAGTAGCAAGATGCCCATCTTCCGTGTAGCGCAATGTTTCCCTTTCAACACCACGACCAAATTGAGAGAAGGTCTTAGGGTTGGTTGCAACTTGCTTTAGTCGCGCAGCAAAATCAATCAAAATTCTGTTCACTTATCTTATATTGTTCTTATTAGAACTATCATAAATTAGGTTGGAGGAGAAAAGTAGAATCTCTTCCCTCCCCCTTTAATGTGTACTCTAACGAATGATTTCAAGCTCTTCTATTGGAATATCTAACTTTTCTAATTGAGGGCGCAGCGAAGTCGCGTCACCAACAACAATTATTTGATAATCATTCGGGTCAAACCATTTCTTCGAGAGCTCATTTAAAGTCTCTTTTGAAACCGTTTCTACTATCTGGTTGCGCTGCTGTAGGTAGTCTTCATCAAGGCTCAGCGTAACAATATTACTCAACAATCCAGCCTTTTGACTTGGTGTTTCGTATTTAAGCGCATCTTGTTGACCGACGGCAAGGCGCATAAATTTCACCTCTTCGTCAGTTAATCCACTCTGACTAAATTCATTTAGCTCAGCAATAAACTCTTGAATTGATGGAACCGTCGCATTGGCTCTAACTTGAGCACTAAACACTACCGCACCAGTTTCACGCGTACTCGCAAAGTAACCGCTTGCACCGTAAGTGTAGGCTTTGTCTTCACGCAGGTTCTGGTTGATGCGGCTATTGAAGTTACCGGCTAAATTAAAGTTAGCCAATTGACTTAAATACAATTCACCGGTCGCATCAAACGGTAACCCTTTACGAACTAAGCGTACAATACTTTGTGGTGCTCCCGGCTTATCCACTAAGTACAAGTTCTGGCCCGAAAGCTCCTTGATGATCTGTGGACGAGTGAGTGGTGCAGCGTCACCTTGCCATTCTTCAAAGAACTGAAGCTGCTTTCCAACCTCCTCCTTCGTGATGTCCCCTACAATAACAATATTAGCTCCCTCAGGAGTATAGTGCTGACTGTAAAACAGTTTTACATCGTCTAGAGTTAACGATTCTAGAGAATCCTTGGTGCCATCACTCGCTCGACCAAAAATACTGCTACCGAACAACACCTCTCGGGTTGCTTGAGAAGCCATCCAGCTCGGTTGTTGATGCTGATACACTACGCCTTCTAACATCTGACTCTTAACGCGTTCGAAATCTTGAACATCAAACTTAGGCTCAAATAGAACTTCTTGCACGATCGCTAAGGTTTGAGGCAGGTTTTTCTCTAACGTCGAGACCGAAATATCTGTGGTATAGCTGCCAGCACTAATGCTAACGCTACTACCAAGCTTATCTAAGGTGGCCTGTAACTCTTCAACCGTTCGTTTAGTCGAACCTTCTTCCATCATCGATGCAGTTAGGTTCGCCAAACCCTCTTGACCTTTACCAACATAGCGCTCACCCGCAGGGAGTTGAATTTGTAGCTGCACTGTCGGCGTTTCGCTAGTCACAGTACCAATCAAGTCAGTACCATTAGCAAAATGCATGCGATACAGCTCAGGCATGGTCGCTTCAACACCAAAGTTCACTTCAGGCATCACGCTGCGATCAAATGTGTTCGGTGCCTTTCTGAAATCCAATTGTTCTTCTGTCACTTTGCTGTATTCAGGAAGGGTACGAGCAGGAGTGCTAAATGTAGCCTCGCGAACCGCTAAGTCGAGTTTTTTCTTAGGAACCACACTCAAGGTAACCTTGTGCTTACCTTCGATAAAATCTCGGTACGCCTTGCTTACGCTTTCAGGGGTAACAGATCGGATTTGATCGAGTTTTGATTCAATACGATCAGGCTGGCCATAGAAGGTTTGATTTGACGCGAGCTGTGAAACCTTGCCTCTAACACTTTGCAGTGCAAACACCGCATTCGCTTCAGCCATGCCGGTAATTTGATCTAGACGATCTTGTTCCACACCGCCTTTCGAAAATTGTTCTAGGGTTTCCATCAGTTCTTTATTAAGAACCGTCAAATCCCCCTTTTCACCTGAGTCACCCATCGCATAGACATACATAGTACAAGCGAGCTCAGCACAATCGTGGAAAGAGCCTGCACTCACCGCTTTTTGCGTTTTTACGAGGTTTTGGTACAGATAACTGTTGGTCCCTGAACCTAACACGTTAGACAGCGCATTCAGTGAAGCTTGCGTATCTTCACCGCGGTAGGTTGTTGGCCAACCAACAAGCACCATCGGCTGACGAACGTTGTCTTCTAACGTGATGTACTTATCTTCTGTTAGAACAGCTGGTTGCTTCTCAGCAGCCTTAACTTCCGGACCTTGAGGGATTGGGCCAAAATACTGATTAACCCACTCTAGCGTGTCATCAACGTCGATATCACCACCGATAGTC
>NZ_JBFRSN010001092.1:0-3478 GCF_041473595.1 Vibrio sp. 10N.222.46.A1 | reverse complement strand
CCCTTTATCGTTTATTTATTGGTACAGTTCGCAACCTTCATTCAACAATCTCGATCTATTGTTGAAGTAAGAAAACTGCCCTAGTTCGTTTAAGGTTCACACATGCTAAAACGATTTGCTCTCATTCTTTCACTCACATCTTCCCTAACTTTCGCTTGTGGTCTTCACCAAGATACAGGATTTAGTTTAGTGACAGAGCCCGGTTCACTAGAAGTCTTTGGCAACGTCATCACAGCCAGACAAGACAATGAATTCAACAACCTCAATAAACCGGATCACTTTCGACTCTTTGCCATCAAGGCTGCGCTTGCGAAACCCCACCCAAGCAAAATTGAGTTCAACTTATTCGAAGCAATTAAAGGTCATTACAGCCAAGTTAAACTTGAGAAAGGTGTCGATGTGTCAGGTCGAGATACTTTGCCTACAGAGGAAGATCTATTACTGATTACGGAACTCGATGTGTTCGATGCGCTAGCTACTGGCACCATATCTTGGGATCACGCGACACTAAACGGTTTGGTGATCATCAATGGCCCACAAGATAAACGAGAGCAACTTGAAGATTGGCTTAGTGATATTTTTGAAGGGTAGTTGGAATGAATTTAGTGAGAGAACAACACCATAATCGAACCAGATACGGCTCGATTATGGGTAATTGAAGAGCAGTTAAATTGAAAAACAGTTACGCAGCTTGAGTCACTATGTTTTTACGCTGATTTTTAGTCATCAAATGATAAACCACAGGCACAAAGTAGAACGAAATAAGCGTGGTTAATACTGTACCGCCGACAATCGCGACTGCAAATGGAGGCCAGAAACCACCACCAGCAATAATCAACGGCATAAAGCCACCAACGGTTGTAATTGTGGTTGAACTGATATGGCGAGTACACGACATCACTGCCTCAACGACCGCATCCACATTGCCTGATGAGGCTTGCTTATCGAGTTTCAATTCCGTCAGAATCACGATGGCAGCGTTAATCGCTAAGCCCGCAATCCCGAGCATGGCGATGATTACCGTAAAGCCGAACGGATAACCGAAGATCCACACCGACAACAGCCCTAGGCCACCAGCCAATCCTGCTACCATGAAGATGATGCTACTCATTCGGAAAGAGTTGAACGACATCACCACCACCAACACCATCAATACCACCACAACGGCGACATTCGAGATAAGGCTGTTGACTGAATTATCTCGTTCAGCGGATTCGCCACCAAAACCAATCGTGTAACCCGATGGCATCTGATAGCTTGCTAGGCGTTTTTGGAATTCATTAAGCACGGTTTGAGGCAAGACTCCTGCTTCAATGTAGCCCTCAATGGTATTCACACGTTGCCCATTTCGGCGGGTTATCGCGCCGCGACTGGTCGTCAATTCAAGTTCGGCCAGTGTCGATACGTTAATACCTGTCGAGTAGACATCTGAACTGATTGGCAAACGAATATTGCTTAAGTGAGCCAAGTTTTCACGCGCCTCATCTGCCACACGAACACGGATTGGTACCGACTCACTGCCTTCAATCACAGAGCCACTTTCACGACCTGTCAGCGTAGTTTGCAGCATACCTGCGAACTGGTTCAATGAAATACCATTCAGCTTTGCGGTGTCTTCATCAACCTTCAACCACACCTTCGGCGTACCTGGTTGCAGCGTTTCCCTTGTGTGCGTCACATGAGGAACACCCGCCAAAATCAATCGCACATCCTCACCAATCGCTTTCAACGTATCGAGGTTTTCACCATACACTCGCAGTTCAACGGGCGCGGTAAATGGAGGCCCTTGGTTAAGCTTACGTACCAAGATTTGTGCTTCCGGCACCTCTTCATCCAACACCTTTTGCAACTGTGGAATTAGCGCATTGGCTTGGTCAAAGTTCTCTGTTTTCACCATGGCTTGCGAGAAGTACGGCGCGTTATTTTGCCTTGCTTGCAGGTTGTAATAGAAGGATGGGAAGTTTGCGCCCACGAGCCAATCGATACGCTCCACTTCAGGATAACGATGAATGATATCGTCGATTTTTTCAGAGGTGTTTTTAGTGGCATAAATGCTCGCTTGAGGTGGCATATAAACCTGAATCTCAAACATGTCTCGGTCTGATGGCGGGAAGAATTGCTCAGTCAGCTGAGACATACTCCAGTAACCGGTAAACGGAACCAACAACACCAAAGCAATCGTGATGATTGGATGCGTGACACCAAAGCGGACAGAAGATGAGAACCAGCGCGTCAAAGCCGGGATTCTCAAACCCGTCATGTACCAATGGTGCTGCCCTTTCTTGTCGACATCACTGAGTTGTTTCGGCAATAGCTTGGTCGCTAAGCCTGCGATTAAGGTGTGCGAGATGATGTAAGAGCCGACCAATGAGAAAGAAACGGTAATCGCAATACCACCGACAAATTCACCCGATGCACCCGGCATCAAGATAATCGGGGCAAACGCCAACACGGTAGTTAAGGTTGAGCCTAATAACGGCACCCATAAATGCTTCAACGCATTCATGGTCGCTTCTGCTCGTTGTTGCCCTTTCAAACGATACGCCTGAATGGTATCGACCATCACCACCGCGTTATCAACCATGATCCCGAGCGCCACAATTAGGCCTGTCACCGACATTTGGTTAATCGGCACACCGGTCATTTTCATGATCGACAAGGTCAATAATGAGGTTAACGGCAGAGAAATGGCGACTAAGATCGCGGCACGCACGCCTAAAGTGACAAACAGAACAATCAAGATCAGACCAAAACCGATCATCAAGCTTTTGCCTAAATCGTCTAAGCGAGTCTCGGTATAACCTTGCTGATTAAACAGCACCGTCACCTTAACGTTACTTGGTAACTCTTGCTCAAATTTACCAATCAGAGCATTAGCTCGCGACGTCCAGTTGTCGACTCGCAGATCAGGATGCATTCTTGCCGCGACAATCACACCCGGCTCACCATCAATAATGGCAATCTGGTCTTGTGGGGTTTTCTCACCACGTTTCACAGAAGCAATGTCTTCCATACGGATGATGTGACCTTTGCTATCAGTGGCTATTGGCACTTGCTTAATCCGTTCAATAGAATCGAGTTCAGATTTAATTTCTAAGCCAAAGCGAGAATAAGCACTCACTAACTCGCCGGCGGAGTTCTTGGCGTCTGCCCCTTCGAGCGACTCAGCAATATTGGCACTTGAACGCCCCAACGCGGCGGCATCGGCCGTACGTAAACTGATTTGAATCTCTTCTTGTGGCATCCCGTATTCATCAACGAATTCAGTACCCGACAAAGTTCTTAGTCGCTTAGCGAGTTCTTTGGCATAGCGCCCGAGTGTTAATCGGTCAGGTTCACCTGCACCAGACCAGGTTAGAGATGCGATAGTTGTGAAAGCATAGGTATGATCACTGTCGAGATCGGGAGAATGAGAGCCCGCAGGCAAAATGGATTCGATGTCAGATAGCTTGTCGCGAGCTTGAGACCAAACTGGCTC
>NZ_JBFRSN010001091.1:0-1762 GCF_041473595.1 Vibrio sp. 10N.222.46.A1 | reverse complement strand
GCTCCTCACCATAACTCTCATTCCAAAGTTGCAATTGCATTTCTGTACGTGTAGACCCTGGGCTCACAATATTGCAACGAATCCCCAAAGGCGCGAGTTCAATACCAATGGATTTTACAAACATGTGTAACGCCGACTTAGATGCTGCATAAGCCCCCATATTTGCTCTAGGAGTATTGGCAGCATTCGAACCGACAACAACCATATTCCCCTTCCCCCGATCTTTCATACACTTAGATACCGCCTGCATTGTGGCTAGAGCACCAAACGAATTGACCATAAATGTGTTTTCTATCTGCTCGAATGACATATCACACAGCGCACCTAAATGAAGAATACCAGCACAACTCACTAAGTGGTCAAACTCACCGTACTCTGCTACCCAATGATAAATACTCTGTTTTACTAACTCAGGTTTTGACAGATCCAACGGTTCAACCCAGAGCTGATCTGGATACTTTCTCGCTAGAGATTCAGATTTAGTCGCGAGGAGTTGGCTATCAATATCCGTAGCGAGCACCTTAGCTCCCGAGTCCAACAAACTCTCTAACGTGCTAAAACCAATACCTTTTGCACCACCCGTTAATAACACTAATTGTCCTTCAAGAAATCTTTCCATATACCTAAACAACCGAATAATAAACAATCAAAATTGCGACTTTTGTATGCATTTACATAAAACAAAAATCAAAGAATGTGAGCAGCCTTCAATAATGACGATTTACATCAAATAGAAATCATTATCATTAGCATTTAAATAAATGTAAATGTAATCTTACTGACCAAAATAAGCAACCCGATGAAGTGCATGACAAATGAGTTCCTTTAAGAACATCAATGTAAGTAATTGCACATCGTCATAACGATCTATACACAAAGAGGGACCTGTTATGAAACGTGAAGTCATTGGCTATTCAAAAATGGAAAGTGATCTGCTAGATAGAGAGCTATTGTCATCTCCATTTTTCTTCGCTTCTCCCAGTAATACGATGATGGGTAAAGGTATTGAAAATGAGTTCCACCAGCCTATTGCATTTTCAGAGCTAGCCGAGAAGGCGAACGAAATGCTCCAGGCGGCTAAAAAATCAGAAGCCGATAATCCAGTGCTATTTGGTGTCGTCCCATTTAACGAAGAAAACCCGACTAAATTTATTATCCCAGAGCAGTTATTCATCTCTAGTAGTACAAGATCCTTACACTCAAATCCGCTTTCTTCTGCCGATGCGCACGTCATTTCTTCCCCAAGCGGTAATCATTATAAGCAAGGGGTATCCGACCTTCTTGATATGTTTGCCAACACAGAGCTTTCAAAAGTGGTTCTTTCTCGGGCTATTGAAGTAGAAACAGACGCTGATATTCAGCAGCAAACTTTGCTTCGTAATCTGTTATCAATCAACTCGAAAGGCTATACGTTCGCAGCGAATATCAATGACAACCAAAAGCTAATGGGGGCGAGTCCAGAACTCCTTGTTGCAAAAAAAGGCAGTTATCTCACCTCTAACCCACTCGCAGGATCGCGCCCGCGTTCTGAACTGGACGAACAGAATCAAAGCTCAACAAATTCATTGCTCAATACCAACAAAGATCTGCACGAACATGGTCTAGTTGTAGAAGAAGTTGAGCGTGTGATGAGCAAGTATTGCCACAACCTGTACACACCTATGATTCCATCAGTCATAGAAACAAAAACCATGCTTCATCTCTCCACGGAACTAGAGGGTCAAGTCAGTAACCCTCACACTAATGTGTTGGAAGTCGCTGC
>NZ_JBFRSN010001090.1:0-1225 GCF_041473595.1 Vibrio sp. 10N.222.46.A1 | reverse complement strand
CCAAGACCAAGACCAAGATGTAGCAGCATTCCAAAATCTGGTATCTGAAGCGCAAGCGAATATGGCGGCGACACAAAACCCGTTCTTGGTACAGCAAGATGTGAATTTGCCCAAACCTGCCGAGCCATTGCCAACACTTGAGCTGTTGTTCCACCCTGAAAAACGTGAAACCTTTATTGACCGCGATGCACTAGAGGCGATTGCTCGTCTTGTTGAATCGAAGCTAGCGGACTACAAGATAAAGGCAGATGTGGTTGATATCTTCCCTGGCCCTGTCATCACTCGATTCGAACTCGATCTGGCTCCTGGCGTGAAAGTGAGCCGTATTTCTGGTCTTTCTATGGACTTAGCGCGTTCACTTTCTGCATTGGCAGTGCGTGTCGTAGAGGTAATACCGGGTAAACCTTATGTTGGTTTGGAATTGCCGAACATGAGCCGTCAAACCGTATTCTTCTCCGATGTGGTAGGTAGCCCTCAGTTCCAAGAAGCGACGTCACCAACGACCGTTGTTCTAGGACAAGATATTGCAGGTGAAGCGGTTATTGCTGATTTATCGAAGATGCCACACGTACTGGTTGCAGGTACCACCGGTTCTGGTAAGTCGGTGGGTGTGAACGTGATGATCTTGAGTATGCTTTACAAGGCATCGCCTGAAGACGTTCGTTTCATCATGATTGACCCGAAAATGTTGGAATTGTCTATCTATGAAGGTATTCCACATCTATTGTCTGAAGTCGTTACCGACATGAAAGATGCGTCTAACGCCCTTCGTTGGTGTGTTGGCGAAATGGAACGTCGTTATAAACTGATGTCGGCACTTGGTGTTCGTAACATTAAAGGCTACAACGACAAATTGAAGATGGCTGCGGAAGCGGGTCACCCAATTCATGATCCTCTGTGGAAACCGGGCGACAGCATGGACCCTGAAGCACCATTATTGGAAAAACTGCCTTACATCGTAGTTGTCGTCGATGAATTCGCCGATTTAATCATGGTAGTGGGTAAGAAAGTTGAAGAATTGATTGCTCGTTTGGCACAAAAAGCACGTGCGGCGGGTGTTCACTTGATCCTAGCGACTCAGCGCCCGTCAGTGGATGTTATTACGGGTCTTATTAAAGCCAATATCCCGACACGTGTAGCCTTTACTGTATCAACCAAAACGGACTCTCGAACGATTCTTGACCAAGGTGGTGCAGAATCATTATTGGGTATGGGTGATATGTTG
>NZ_JBFRSN010001089.1:0-2218 GCF_041473595.1 Vibrio sp. 10N.222.46.A1 | reverse complement strand
TCCATTGAAACGGTGCGAATGGGAAAAACACACGTTACTTGCCGATACGGCATTGCAGCTCGACGATCCTGTACAGAGTATTCTTCACTATCAGCAAGCATTGAGTTTAAGCGAAAAAATTACTGAGCGTACCGATATCCAAGCGGACGAGCGCTTACTTATCTCTGTGATTTCTTGTCACAACCTCGCTCAGTTTTGGCGATGGGCCGGCGATACTGAATATGAACTCAAGTATCTCCAATTGGCTTCAGAAAAAGTACTGACACTGATCCCGCAATGTCCCAATACGCAATGTTCAAGCTTCATTGACTCAATTGGTTGCTGTAAGAAAGCCCTTATCGATTTCATGAAACGCCATCCCAACCCTAAAATTGCTTCTATGGTGGAAAAGATCGATACCGCGACCAACTGTGAAATGATCGCCCGCTTCCGCTTGAACTAAATAAATTACGTTTAAACAACGACTCAAATTTAAAATATAAAAAAGCCCGTCATCAGTGAAGACGGGCTTTGTCATTTCAAAACGAGCTATTGTTCAGCTTAAACCTGTGTGCGACCTAAAGAGATAACAACACGTCGGTTTTTGTCTTTACCAATTGGCGAGTTGTTGTCAGCAATTGGACGACGCTTACCATAACCTTGTACTTGAATACGGTCTTCTGGCAAGCCTAGAGATTTAAAGTACTCTCTTAATGATTCCGCTCTGCGCTCTGAAAGATTCTGGCTAATACCTTTGCTATCGACGGAATCGGTGTATGTAGCCACCAGCACAAGGTCGATGTCTTGGTTATAGCGAACATAGTCGGCAATCTGGCTGAGTCTCTTACGTGAAGACTTATTCAACTGATCGCTGTTACGATCGTAGTGCAAGATAGTAAAAGAGATATCTTCGAAGCTGTAAGGCAATAAGTTGGCGATACAGTCACTGAACACATTGTACTTTTCTTGGAATAATACCGATGATAGTGCAACTTCGATTCGCTGATCTCGGCTCTGCCATTCTTGATAGCTGAATGTCGGGTAACGCCCTTTCTCCAACTCACTCAAAATACCCCAAGCGGTTTGACCACCAACATAGCCATCAAATTGTTGGAAGAACTTAATGGTCGTCATGCGGTCAGCACTTTCGCCCGGACGCCAAGCTGGCGGCATAGAGATCAAGCTTACATTGCGTGTCGCCCCCATTGGGCGACGCATTTTAAGCTCAAAATCCAAAATGATTTTTTTACTCGCGCGAGATGAAAACTCAGCATCACCAAAGTTGGGGATAGGGTGAACCAAGCGACATTCTAATGGCGTGTTAGCCACCATCTCCCACGTCGACTGTAGAGGAGATGCTCCGTAACGCTTTTCTTGTGCCAATACCGATGACGACATAAGTAGCGAAAATAGCATTGAACCTGTTATGAGTTGTTTCTTCATAAAGTGGAGTATCTCTTAAGCAATTCGTTTAACAATGCAGCCAATTGCCGCATTTTTCCATCACGTTTGAATATGCAATTATTAAGCCGAAATAGGTCGGCTAATTTATGATTTATTGCCCTTCCCTAGTTTTTATCACTGCTATTATCTGCAATAATGCTGCCTTAATCACACATATTTGGGCTAACATGACTGTAGAAAACGAAGCTCTGACCCTTAAAAAACGCTTTCGTGGCTATTTCCCAGTGGTCATCGACGTGGAAACCGCAGGGTTTAACGCTGAAACCGATGCATTATTAGAAATCTGTGCCATTACACTAAGAATGGATGAGAACGGAGATCTGCACCCTGCATCAACGCTTCATTTTCACATTGAGCCTTTTGAAGGCGCAAATATAGAGCAGGCAGCATTAGACTTTAACGGAATTAAAGACCCATTTAGCCCATTACGTGGTGCTGTGTCGGAACAAGAAGCCCTTAAAGAAATCTACAAGCTTGTGAGAAAAGAACAAAAAGCTTCAGATTGCAGTCGCGCAATCATGGTCGCTCACAATGCTACGTTCGATTTAAACTTCGTTAATGCAGCAAGTGAGCGTTGTAAGCTTAAACGCGTCCCTTTCCATCCATTTGCAACTTTTGACACAGCAGCCCTTAGTGGTCTTGCCTACGGTCAAACCGTTTTGGCTAAAGCTTGCCGCACTGCGGGGATGGAATTTGACAACAAAGAAGCACACTCTGCTTTGTATGATACGCAAAAAACCACAGAGTTATTTTGCGGCATAGTAAACAAATGGAA
>NZ_JBFRSN010001088.1:0-7633 GCF_041473595.1 Vibrio sp. 10N.222.46.A1 | reverse complement strand
AAAATGCCTTGACCTCAGAAGCTCGAGCTTCGGCAAAGATAATTGCCTGCTTACCGGTTATTTTTCTTATTATTTTGAAGTTTACGAGTCCTGAAAACTACAGTTTTGTGATGTTTGAAGAAGCTGGTCAACCTATTTTTTATTATGTATTAGCCAGTGAGCTAGTTGGTTTTTTTTGCATTTGGCTGATTTTGCGGGGTGTGAATTGATGGACTTTGAAACCGTTATTATTTGGAGTGTGATATTCATTATATCGATGGTCCTAGCAACGTATTGTTTACGGTTTTGGGATAATACGAGAGCGGATATAGAGACTCGAAAAATAATCGGTTCGACACGAGAAGAGAAGAAAAGAGCAGATTTATTCAAGGCTATATTGTCTAGGATTAGTTTTAATAAGCATGAAACAAAAAGAAAATTGGTCGCAGCTGGCTTTTACAGTGATTTCCTGGCCGACGTTTATTACTTACTAAAAATCGTTCCTTTTTGTGTTTGCTTAGCACTGATTGGCTTTGATTTTTATAGCGGCGACACGAAAACGGTATTCGCACTGTTATATCTAATGGGGGCTTTATTAATATTTATCATTGGTCCTGATTCTTATGTGTCGGCTCGAGGTAAATCTAACATCAAGCACATAAGTTCACGATTGCCATTTTTACTCGACTTAATGAATGTTTGCGTCCATACGGGGATGACTATCGAGTCTAGCTTGGAGTACTTGGCGAAAGAACTTCACTCAGTAGACAGTAACCTTGCTCATGTGGTCAGAGTAACTGTCGAACGATCTCGCCTGGTGGGCCTTGAAAAGGCATTAGAAGAATTTTATGAGCTTGTTCCAACTAGTGAATCACAAAGTTTTGTAATGACCATGGTGCAGAGCCTCCAATTTGGTTCATCAGTTGGTCCGGTATTAGTGACTTTAGCAAGCGATATTCGCGAGCTTAATATGATGGATTTAGAAGAACGAATCGGGAAAATGGGGGCGAAGATGTCGATTCCACTTATCGCTTTTATCATGGTTCCGATTATTATTTTAATTGCAGCTCCAGGTATTATGAGGGCGTTGATGTGATAAGAAATTTTGTATTGTCCGTTATTGTTTTGGTTCTCTTCTCCGGTTGTTCAACGGTTAATAACCAACTTGATACCAAAGAACAACTGCTTTTAGGGTCGGGTGACTCACAGAAACTCATTGAATTTTATAAGGCAAATATACAATCGGAACCTGAATATAAAGTTAAATTGGTTAATTTGTATTTAGATCTAAAAGATATCAAGTCTGCTGAGCTGTATCGCAGCACTTACAATGATAATGATCTTGATGAACCTGAATACATTTTAACTAATGCAAGGCTTTATTATCAAAAAAAGAATTTTGAGAAAGCACTGGAAGAGCTGAGTAAGTATCGGGATGAAGGTGGCAAAGAGTATGAGTATCAACTTTTAACTGGAAAAATATTGGCTCAGCAAAAGCGATTTGCCCAAGCGATCGAACATTTTGAGGAAAGTAGAAAACAAGGGGCTTCAGACAGGGAGGCTGGCAACAATATCGCAGTCGTCAAAATAATGCAGTCTGATTATTTGGGTGCAACAGACATTTTATATGACCTTTACCTTTCGAATCCGAATGATCAGAGAGTGAGCTCTAACTTGATTCTCTCTTCGGTTAAATCTCAGCGACCGGATATCGCGCTAGAGGTTTTGAAGCATTCGAATAGCGATGAGCAAGCTCACAAACAGTTGTCTGCATTAATGAGGTCAATATCTAAAAGCAAAGGGAAGAAGGCCGTGACACAGTCAACGATAGAAATGGAACAACACTTTATTGGCTCTCAAGCTAATTCAGGGGGCTTTGTAGCCCCGACGTCTCGCGTAAGTAAATTGGATGCTACCACAGAGTTTCAAGCATCTAGACACAGTGTCGATGGTTCTGTACTTGACCCAAGAAAACTTAAGCCCGGGGCAAAACCCATTTATCGTGTGCAAGTATTGGCGACGTATACGGCGATCCCCTCTGACTTTTTGAACTATTTGAAAACCAACTACGGCTCTGTTTATTCGTATACACATGGTTTATGGAAGCGTTACTGCATTGGTGACTTTAATGACTTAGATGAAGCGAAAGCGTTTTTAAACAGTATCGATATCAAGGGAGCATTCGTTGTTGATTACACTAAGAAAAGGTATGTCCGACTATGAGAAGGTTTAAGCGAAAGCAAAAGGGGTCATTGACGGTTGAAGTCGCTATGGGGATTCCGATTTTTCTGGCTATTGCCTTTGGCTGGGTAGAGATCTGTATTTTGACATTCTCAATGAGCATGACAGACCATGCTTTGACCACAGCGGTAATGCGTACCAAAAAAGCGGGCGACTCAAGCAGTAGCAATTCCATCAACTACGGCCAAATGATCAATGATGAGTTAACTAAAGCTGGCGGGGCATTATGGAGTAATGTAGTCAAAGAGGGGAGTGTAGTTATTCATGTTAACTACTTTCGTGACTACGAAGGCTTTCTCAAATGTACGGATACTTACGCTTCTACAGATGAGTGCCCAGATAAGAAAGATGAACCCGAAGACATGGCATTAGCTGTCTATGCTTTAGAGTATACCTACGACCCGATTGTATCCATTTGGTTTCCAGATATTGCTATTAAACGTGAAGTCATCACTATCCAAGAATATGAAAGATGTTCGTTCAAAATTGGTCAGGGGGCAGGTTGTGCAAGCTAAACAAAAAGGCGCATTTGCTGTTGAATTGGCGATGGTATTAGTTTTTGCTTCAGGGATCTTCGTTGCCGTAGTCAATCATATGCTAGCTATTAATAAGAAGGGCCAACTCGACAGAGCTTCTTATTCATTGACCACTATCTTTGCTGAACGAAAACAATTGTTTAATGCCAACATGGATATATGTGCGGGTGACTGTAGAAAGACAGAACACAACGCGTTTGTGATTGCTTCTGCTTCGATGAAACGAATGATTCCAAACTTTGATAAAACCAAGTTTGGGATGCGCATCGACGAAATAAGGCTTGAAGAAACCGCTTTATCTGGAGGTAGAGTGAATTACCGAAGGGTTCAAAAAACTCTAACCAAAGGGAGCATTCATGGGTGTGACTTTCCTGATATGAGCGATATAACTAAGCAAAAAGCGATAGAAATACTGCCAATCACATCACGAGGTCGCAGATTACCCATGTATCAGGTTTCATTATGTTATGAAACACCAATCAATGTGCTTGGTGTTGCTAACGGTGAAGTCTTTCGCCTTGTAAGTACATCTTATTCATTTGCGAGGGTTTGAGGTGAAATCGATAAAGAAAAACCGAGGTGTCGCAGGTATTTTGTTCGTTGGTCTCTTACCAGCGATGGTTATTTTTATGGCGTTTTCGATGCAAATGTCGCAACAGATGTTGGCTCACTCTCGGTTATTAGAAGCTGCAGAGGTTGCGAGCCTCGCACTTATTGCAAGCCCTAAAGAGGATGAAGATAAAAACGTAAAGTATGCACGTTACTTGGTTGATAGATACATTTTAGACAATTCAGAGGATGTGGATGTCGCCGTATTTACCCGTAAATGTGAATATAAAGATGGTTGTGTTCAAGCTAGCGGCGAATTAGCGCCATTTAGTGACTTTGTCGTTAGTGCTACCGCCAAATATACATCATGGATTTCGTATGAAGATGTCGATTTAGAACCTGAATTTACGGTTAGTGGACGAGCGGTCACGCGAAAGTATCTTCCTCAATCTGTCGACGTTTACTTCATCGGTGACTTTAGTGGTTCTATGGGTAACTCGTGGAAGAACGGAAAAATGAAGTTAGACGTTGTAAAAGAAACCATTAAACGAGTTGTTGATGACATCGAAAAATTTAATACGGAAGAAAAGAGTCGAGTCGCCTTACTTGGTTACAACCCGTTTCATGTTAAGCAGACCGATAAAACTGTAAGAGTTAACGCTTATGGCTATTACGGTTCATGGAGAAAAAAATACGCTTACAATTACGCTCGTTCCTCGCCAGGAACAACGGTTAGGCGAATGTTTGACAAACCCAAACTGTATAACGAAATACTCGAGCCAAAGAGGGGTATGAGTCGATACGAGGTTGAACGTCTCCATACCCACAACGTTAATTTTGCTAAGTATTATAAGTTTTATGATATTCCATTGACTGAAGACTATGATGAATTTCGGTCTCAACTAATGAATACCAAGCTGCAAGCTGGTGGAGGAACGTCGTCATGGAATGGGATCATTGCTGCCGCCCAAGAAGCTAATAAAGCAACGAATCTAAACCCTGAGCAAGTGTTTATTGTTTTATCTGATGGTCAGGATGGCGACAAGAACTATTTACAAAAACTAGTGGACCAAGGGCTGTGTAAAAAGCTGCGCTCAACTATATCGGCCAAACGAAATCGCTTCCAAAGTAACTCGCCGACTGAAGCTGAAAAAACCAAAGTCACGATGGGCGTCATTGGTATTAATTACAAAGTAAATGAAAGTGATGGCTTTGGGGATTGTTTTGGTAAGAAAAACATCTACCACGCAAAAGATGGTGAAGATGTGTACAAGTACATTCTGAATTTGATTAATGAAGAAACCGGAAAACTAAAGGATTAACATGAGATACCTAGTAATTATGTCTACGATACTACTGTCTCCATTGAGCTATGCAAACTGCTTGGGCAATGTCGGCGAATACGTCACTTCGAAAACGTTGGTGTCTTCTCATACTGTTACGACACAAGTGACTGGAAAGCTAATAAAGCTTGATGAAAAACCTCAAAATGAGGTGCTCAATAGAGAGAGTGAAGTCATTCAAATCGCAGCTCAAGATGATGTCTGTTTCTATGATAAAGCGACGCAATCTTTGGTGCTCAATTATCCAACTAACGTGTACCTATTGGATGAAAACCATAAACAAGTATTAGGGCAGTACCTTAGCTTGGTGGGAGATAAATCCAAGATTTATATAGAAGGTCATGCAGATAGCTTAGGCAGTAAAAGCTACAACAAAGCACTGTCATCTCGCCGAGCAGGACAAGTGGCGAGCTACTTGAAGAAAGATCTTCATCAAGGGAATCGCATTGTTGAATATGCGTATGGCGAAAGTGCACCAATTTGTAAAGTCACAGACAATAAGGCAACAGGTTGTAACCGACGAGTTGTGATAACAGTTAAGTCGTAATGGGCTTTGTTGTCGTTGTCTGTATTTTTATTTTTTGGGCCGCTCTGTTAAGTGGTGTGTAAAGAAAAGGGAACCCGTTTGGGTTCCCTTTTTAATCTATAGCGTTATTCGTTTAACCAGGTAAAGTACCCAAACAGTTACAACGTGGGTTCTGGTAGTTCTGTAGCCATAACTTGAGCCGGTGTTAGATACTTGCATAACTCATCATAAGGAATAGGGCGAGAGAAGTAGTAACCTTGCATTAAGTCACATCCGCATGCTTTTAGAATCGCGAAGTGTTCGTTTGATTCTACGCCTTCTGCCAACACCACCATACCGAAGTTTTTACCGATAGCGATGATGTTCTGGACCATTGTTAGTGACTGTTGATCGACTGCTATGTTTTCAATGAAACTCTTATCAATCTTAAGTTCGTCGATAGGGAGTGCTTTTAACATGCTCAATGACGAGTAGCCCGTACCGAAGTCATCCAGAGAGATCTTAATATCGTTTTCTTTGAGGGCTTCAAATAGTGGTTTCACTATAGCCACATCTTCAATGAACAAGCTTTCAGTAATCTCGAGCGTTAAACAGCTTGGTGAGAACTGATATTTCTCAAGCGTAGTGAATAGGTGTTCTGAGAACGACTTATGTGAAAACTGACGTACGGATATATTGATCGAAAGACCGATCTTTTGTTCTATCGTTCGGTGTAAATGAGCGATCTGCATAACGCTGGATTCAATAATAAAGGTGCCGAGTTTTTGCATTAAACCTGTGCTTTCAGCAATAGGAATAAATACGTCTGGCGGGACAAAACCCAGTTCATCATCTACCCAACGCACAAGCGCTTCTACACCGTGAGTACTTTCATCGGCACGAACCAATGGTTGAAAAACCATAAATAAAGCTTGTTTATCGATAGCGATACGAAGCCTTTGTTCTACTCTCATTTTGTAGAGGTGGGCGTCTTGCATCTCAGTAGTAAAAATACTGTATGAGTTTTGCTGCTGTTTCGCTTTGTACATCGAAATATCGGCAGAGCGTAACAGGCTATCTAAATCTCTTCCGTGGTCTGGGAAGCGGGCAATACCTACACTGCAACTCAACAAAAATTGAGCGCTTTCAACTTCATAAGGTTGAGAAAGTACTTCAATAATTCGTTCTGATAGTCGCTTAATTTCAGATTCACTATTCAGCGTTGTTAAAAACAAGAACTCATCACTGGATTCTCGTACCAATAGGCTGACTCTGGAGCGAAACCGCATCAAACGTAATGCAATTTGTTTGAGCACCTTGTCTCCGAAGTCATGTCCATGGGTATCATTAACACATTTGAAGTTATCGATGTCGATAAACAGCAGTGAGAATGGCTCTGACTCATCTTCAATCCACTTGCCAATGTTTTTACGCATATAGGAGCGGTTGGGGAGAGAGGTTAATGGATCGTGATTGGCTTGGTAAATCAATTGGCTGCGAGTTCGTTGCTCGTTCTTCGCAATCGATTTTACTAAAAAATAGAAACCAAACTGAAGAACAACAAAAACAAAGAAAAGAGTACCGAACTCTTTTGCGAATATACCATCAACGTGTTCTAGGTCTGTACGGCCGACAACCCAAAGCTTGTAGTCTGGAATGTATTTAGCGCTAACGAGCGATGGGAAAGCGCTATCATCGATACAGAAAGAATATGTGTATTTTCCTGTTTTCGCTTCTTTGACGCTGACAGTCACTTGCTCAGAAAAGCTTTTGGTAATGCGATCCATTAGATCGTTATCAACTGGTTTTAAATAAGCGTCTAGCGACTCGATATCGCTAGAAAAAAACTGACGATAGTTGTCGGTTCTAAGTAGAGTTAACGTGTTGTAATTGCCTGCGTGCGCATTGTTTTCAAACAATATTGTACTGTCTAAGCGTAAACCTGCGGTCATGACTGCATCAACGTTCTTGCCATCGAGAGAAATGGATTTTCTTAATGGGATCACGAGGCTGTTAAGAGAATCATGGAAATAGGTGCGCCCTAAAACCATTTTATTACTCGATATAGCCTCTAGAAATGAGTCTCTGGTGTACGGGAGATCCAGTAAATTAAATTGATCAGACAGTTGTAGGTTTGAGCTGATTGATAGGTAATCCCCTTGAGGATTTAGTAACCCGAAAGCGGCTATTGCAGGATGAGTATCAAGCAGTTTATCTAATATTGGTCGAATTTGAATCGAAGCCGTGCGGGTAAAGTCGGACTGCTGAGCAAGTTGATGCCCAACCACTTCAAGCAGTGCTTCTTGGCTAGTTAATAGAGAGTTTACTGAGCTAGAGAAGATCTCAACTTGGATATGCTGTTGCTTAGTAAAGTCATCTCTGTTTGATTGCCACTTGGTTATGCCAAAGGCGCTGAAAAGTATCAGGGTAAGCAGCACGATCATAGCGTACAGCGACCAGATATTTTTCTTAAATAGAGC
>NZ_JBFRSN010001087.1:0-1718 GCF_041473595.1 Vibrio sp. 10N.222.46.A1 | reverse complement strand
GAAGCCATGTGCGACTGAATTGATGCGTCTGAACAAAAGCTTCATCGTAAAGCGTTCTCTAAAAGGGCCACGTGAAATGATGAAAGCGCTTGGACAATTGTCTTCGTATATTAAGCACTCTCTAGAAACAGGTAACTCTATTTGGATCGCTCAGAAAGAAGGTCGTGCAAAAGACGGCAATGACTTCACAGAGCCAGCAATTCTGAAGATGTTCCATGTTGAAGGGCGTAAGCAAAAAATCGTATTTCCTGAGTACGTGAAATCATTGAAGATCGTTCCTGTGGCTATTTCATACGAAAACGATCCATGTGACACAGCGAAAGCAATAGAGCTTTTTGAAAAAGACGTAAACGGCAGTTACGAAAAGGGTGAGTTTGAAGATATCGAAAGTATCATTCAAGGCATCATCGGTAATAAAGGGCGTGTTCATGTTGGTTTTGGTCAGGTTATTGACCAAGATTTCGATACACCTGAAGCACTTGCTCAAGAGATTGACCGCCAGATCCACGACAACTACAAACTATTTCCTGTGAACTTATTGGCTGCAGAAAAAGAAGACGAGTCGATTACCGCTGCGGTGAAGCAAGAGTTTGAAGATAAACTATCGAGTTTGCCACAAGGTGCTCGCCAGTACTTGATCGATAGCTATGCGAACCCAGTGAAGAATATTGGTTAACGAGCGTTAGCAAACAAGTTCGTTGATTGAATTGAAAAAGGAGCCTTAGGCTCCTTTTTTGTATCGGCGTGCCTGTGTTTTTCTCTAAAAGCCAAAGCCAAAGCCAAAGCTAAAAAAACAATCAACCAAATAATCAATTAATCGAAATGAAGATTAGCGAGCAACCGCGCCACCAAGATCTAAATTGGTTGGCCACGTGGTAATCGTGTTACCACCTAGATAGATATTGCCTTTGACCGTCATGGTATCGGGGAATGCAGTAATTGCAGATCCGCCAATATATAAATCGCCATCAACCACTATCCCGTTTGGCAGCTCGGTTAAAGGAGTACGGATCACGCTTAGGTCTCCTTTCACTCTAAAGCCGTTGGGAAGCCGTATTAGGGGGGTATCTGTGAGGTTGATGAATCCACCCACTCTCACACCTTTTGGCCAACGGGTAATCTTACTTCCTATCAAGTCGGCGTAGCCTTTTATTTTTACGCCCGATGGAACTCTGGCTAGTAGGCTGTTACCGCCTTTAAGGCTTCCGTTAACTTCTAACCCTTTCGGAAGGCGAGTGATTGCGGTGTTTTCTATATTTAAATTGCCATCGACGACCAATCCTGTCGGTAGCGATGTATAGGGCTTATTTCGTAAATATAAGTTTCCGTAATTATCCAGATGGTTCAATATTTGATACTGATCGAGTGGTTCTGCAGTCACATTTGTTATGGTTAAAGAACCAATAATAAGTACAATTATTCGGAGCATAACAAGCTTCTTATTACGATAGACGTTAACACTATAATGAAAAAATTATTCTCGCATAGTGTTTTACTCATTTGTTGGTCGGTAAAAAAGAATAGAACACAATGAAAGGCGAATCTGTGATTGAAATAAAGCGTCAAATTCTAAAAGGCTTTGTGATTGTAACTTCTGTATTTTGTTCAGTATCAGCGAATGCTAATAAAATAATATCAACGCCCGCTAAGGCTGCAGTCGTCGTCACTCAGAGTGGTTCACAGCAACGAGTTTGTTATTATGATGATAAGGCCTATAG
>NZ_JBFRSN010001086.1:0-721 GCF_041473595.1 Vibrio sp. 10N.222.46.A1 | reverse complement strand
GGAGCGTCTGGTGGTGGCTTAGCTGAAAACTTCCATGGTTACCAAATTAAAAATGATAGCGGTGAGCCTAACGCTTGGTATTGCATGTTTAACGGGCGCCTAATTAAAGGTGGCAAGATTGCAATCCAGCGTCATATAGAGGCTTTCTTACTCGCAAAACAAAAAGCAGCACAGCAAAAGAAGTAAAATTATGAGCCTAGTATATTCAACTGAAACAGGTCGTATTAAACCTGAAGAAGAGAAAGTCCAGCGCCCTAAAGGTGATGGTATTGTTCGAATCCAAAAAGAAACCAAAGGCCGTAAAGGCAAAGGCGTTTCTATCGTAACAGGCTTAGACCTAGATGACGCGCCATTAAAACTCATGGCTGCGGAACTCAAAAAAGTATGTGGTTGTGGCGGCTCAGTAAAAGATGGCAACATCGAGATTCAAGGCGACGCTCGTGACAAGCTCAAAGCGCATCTTGAAAAGAAAGGCTACAAAGTTAAATTTGCCGGCGGTTAAGCTCTAACTAATGCCGGGGGTAAAATCGAAGATTATTATCACTGGTTATTAGGTATTTTATGGTAAATAACCGCTATGGTTAAATACGCAGTAGAATTCAGAGAGTACAGATATGAAATAAAGGCAGGGCATCACATAAAGATACCTGCCTTATAAACACCGAAACCAATTTAACATAACGTACATAATACGCACTGAGCATGTTAGAGCAATTTAGTA
>NZ_JBFRSN010001085.1:0-1027 GCF_041473595.1 Vibrio sp. 10N.222.46.A1 | reverse complement strand
ACATATCAAACACCTGGTTTACAACATTGTCTGATGTTAACACTATAATTCATAATGTAAGCGTGAATGCATAGTGTTTGCTTGCTTAGTCACCAAGTTTAATCATATAACTGATTGATAGATCAAAATTTAAACACGAAATAGCAGCCTGTTTGAGTGATTTATCTTGCAATAGCGTTGGTTTTTCTAATAAGTTGCAACGTAACTTTATATTGGTGGAGGAATAGGCCTATATTTGGAGGCAATGTAAAGGAAGTTAAGTGAACCAATAATGATAAATCCGACCTCAAAGAGATCGGACTATTTGCAATGCTAGGCTAGTTGACCGCTATAAATTGGTCTAGTCATTGAAGGAACTTTAGAAATGGTATCTTGCACCAATGTATGCTGTTTTGGATGAAACATCGATGGATTCTATTTCAATATGTGCAGAGCGGTAACCGATATGAACGTCGATGTTATCGGTAATTATTGCGCCAAATTCTCCACCGATTTGGTAAGCGGCCTCAGATTCAGAAGCTGAGAGCCCAAAGGCTTTGATTTCCGTATCAATAGATCCAACGCCTGCTAACAGGGAGACATACAAATCCAAGACGTCGCCTTTAACGATGAATTTGGGTTTAACATTCACGAAGAAGGCTTGGCCTTCAATATCCATCATTTGAGCAAAGTTAACTTTGCCAATTTTTCGGTACTCCGCTTCTAATCCCAGCTTTACTACATCGTGTGTATTGAACTCATAACCGCCAACTAAGTTATAACTCAAGTCAGCTAGATCAGAAGAATCTTCAATTTTGCTACCGCGGTATTCTAATTCGGTTTCATTATAAAATCCGACATCTACACCTGCATAAAAATGACCAAGCTCTTTAGCTGCTGTGTCATTTTCATTAGCAAGCGCGTATGAACTCATGCCAAAAGCGGTGAATAGTGATAGGGCAACCATACCGATTTTCATATTAAGCCTTTTATATAATAAGTTATTGATTCCTTGAATACCTTACCAAATGTAGAGCTTTTAAACTAA
>NZ_JBFRSN010001084.1:0-516 GCF_041473595.1 Vibrio sp. 10N.222.46.A1 | reverse complement strand
GTTATGTGTGGCATGAATCCAATGAGGATGGATACTATCAGTGCAAGAAAGCTAACTTTAACTTAAATGATGATTATGATTTTGTTATTGATGACACTAATGATAATAAATTTAAGGTTGGATACAAAGAATATAAGGGTAGTATTATTAACAGTGACGCAGTAACAGTTTATTATAAATCATTGGTAGAATAAAATGAAAGTAATTAATACAATTATTCGCGATGTAAAAATTATAGAGCCGAGTGTGTTTGGTGATGAGCGTGGTTTCTTTATGGAGACTTGGAGCCAAGATAAATTTGAAAAGCTCGTAACCGGTAAAGCAACGTCATTTGTTCAAGATAACCACTCCAAATCTAAAAAAGGTATTTTACGTGGCTTACATTACCAAACCCAAAATACCCAAGGAAAGCTAGTTCGAGTTGTGTCCGGTGAGGTATTTGATGTGGCTGTTGATATTAGAAAAGACTCACCGACTTTTGGACAATGGGTGGGGGAATTATTATCTGCTGAAAAT
>NZ_JBFRSN010001083.1:4043-4438 GCF_041473595.1 Vibrio sp. 10N.222.46.A1 | reverse complement strand
TTGCGGCTTGGCAGGCACACAAAAGCGAGACGTTGGTTGACCATGTGCAAGAAGCGCTGTTTGCGGCGGCCGAAAAACAAGGCGGTGATCGCCGCCTTTCTGATATCGCCATGCAACTGAATAAATACCGCTCAGAGGGGATCTACGGTGACACCTTCAATAAACCGTCCATGCTGGATCCCAATGTCCACTTTACCACCATTGAACTCGACGGATTTCCCTCGGACATCATGCGACCGGTGATTTTTGCGCTGATGTCGAGCATCACTCAGCAGATGTACCTTTCAGGCTCCCGTTCAACGCCGAAGATGTGCATCATTGAAGAGGCGTGGTCTCTGATGGCTGGCTCTAATGCACAGGCACAAGAATTCATCAATACCGGTTATCGCACCGCC